>CAZYJB010000421.1:2088-4628 GCA_964647675.1 uncultured Verrucomicrobiota bacterium
GAGCGTGGCGAGCGCGGCGTCGTCGAGCCCGGCACAGAGTTCCTGGCGCTTGAGGGCGGTGAGGAGATCGGCCGGAGACTCCGGGGCGGAGGCGCGCAGGAGATCCGCCTCGCAGGCCTCCAGCGCATCGTCGCGCGAACCGTGGCGGCAGAGGTCGATCCAGCCATCCTCGGTGAAGCGAGCGACCACGTAGTCGCGGAGGATCGTGTGGGCGACGAGGCCGGTCAGGAATACCTGTTTCCCCTGGGCGATCAGCGTCTCGCGGAGGTCCAGCAGCAGACGGCACGAGGCGCGGTCGAGGTCGATGACACGCTCGAGATCGAGGATGATGTGGGTGGAACCGGAGCCGTCGCTGAGGATCGTGCGCATGGCGATCTCGAGCGATGCGAAGATCAGGCGTCCGCGCAGTTCGTAGAGGCGGACGCGGTGACCCTGGTCGGTGAGGGTCGCGAGTTCGGAAGCCAGGCGTCGGCGGTGCGAGCGCCGCGTGGCGGCGGTGTGGCGCGCGCGCAGGGCGGGCGAAACCACCCGCGGCGTGTTGAACAGGTGGAGACCGAAATCGATGGAAAGGTCGGTGCAGACGCGGATGCCGCGCACGCTGTTGCCGCGCGGATCGAGGGGCGGGGAGAAGACCGCGACACCGAGCTGGCCGGGCAGGACAGCCATGATGCCGCCCGCGACACCGCTCTTGGCGGGCATGCCGACCGAGTGGATCCATTCGCCGGAGAAATCGTACATGCCGCAGGACGCCATGACGCTGAGGACGCGACCCACGCTGATGGGCGCGAGCACGCGTTCCTGGGTGATGGGATTGACGCCTCCGGTGGCCAGCGTGGCGGCCATAATGGCGAGGTCGCGCACCGTCACCAGGACCGAACACTGGCGGAAGTAGAGGTCGAGGGCGTCCTCGGGATTGCCCTGGAGAATACCGGCGTTGCGCAGGAGATGGGCGATGGCGCGGTTGCGGTGGCCGGTGTCGCGTTCGGAGGCGTAGACCGAGTGGTCGAGGGCGAGGTCGCGCGCGGCGAAGGCGCTGAACCGGTGAAGCAGGTGGTGTTCGCGATCGGCGGCGGTGGCGCCGGGCAGGAGGCTGGCGGTGGCGATGGCCCCCGCATTGATCATGGGATTGAGCGGGCGCCCGGTGGCGGGTTCGAGGCTGATGGAGTTGAAGGCTTCGCCGGAGGGTTCGACCCCCACCTTTTGCAGCACGGTCTTGAGCCCATGCGCTTCGAGGGCGAGGCCGTAGACGAGCGGCTTGGAGATGGATTGGATGGTAAAGGGGCACCGCGCGTCGCCGACCTCGTAGACCTGTCCGTCGGTGGTGGCGATGGCGATCCCGAACCAGCCGGGGCGCGCCCGACCGAGCTCGGGGATGTAGGTGGCGACGGTGCCCTCTTCGAGGCGCGCGTACTTGTCATGGAGCGCCTGGAGGTAGCGCCGGATGGGGGAAGCAGGGGTCTCAGGGGTCCGCGGGGAGGATCGGCTGGGAAGGGGGATCACGGCGGGATGGGGCTGGCGTCAGGTGCGCTGGGTGGCGACGGGATGACGAGGCACCTGCTCACGGCGTGCAGGACCGGAGGAAAAGGGGGGTAACCCCCGGTTGGCGCGGGTGCCGGCGTCGCGTCAGAAAGAACCCGCGGCGCGTGCGGGATTCAAGCCTTTCCTCTGCGGGGCGGGGCCCACGCGGGGCGCGGCCCGATGGGCTGGGGTGATCTATTGACTTGCGGCACCCGTGTTCCCGGCGTTAGCACGGCAACGGTCCCACCCCGCCATGAAACCGTTCCCGGCCTGGCTGTTTCGCTGGCGCCGCACACTGATCAGCCTGCTCGTCGCAGCCTGGGCCGGTCTCTTCTTCCTCCCTGGATTCCGGGTGCGGACGGCCAGTCTCGACGGACTTCTGAGAGCCCGCCATGGACTGCTGGGAGTGAATCCGAGTCAGACGCAGGGAGTGGCGGTGGTCTACCTCGACGCCAATCAGGTGACCAACAGCCGTTCATTCCTGGAGTTGTTCGACGCGCTGAAGCATGCGGGCGCTGCGGCCATTGCGGTGGACATCGAGTTTGACTCCGGGGTTTGGAATGCGCCGGAGGCGCGAGCCGGGCTGGAGCGATTTCTGCTGGAAGCGGCCGCCTCGGCGGGCGCGAGACCCAAGGTCGTGATGGCGGCGCGGGGACTGACCCCGGTGCCGGGCCCGGTAACGCCTGAGTATCGTGTGGGCCCCATCGATAGGGCTTTGATGACCCTGGCTGAAGACCCGCGCTTCGCAGAGAAGGTCATGGGCATCGGCCTTTCCAACCTGGATCAGGACCCGGATGGCAGGATTCGATCCTTTCGAAGCTTCAGCGGGTACAGCCGGGATTCGTTGGCCATGACCATGGCGGTGCTCGAGGGTCACCCGCCGGCATCCCCATGGACCAATTGGATCAACCATTACGGTCCGCCCGGAACCCTGGCGACCACCACGTGGTCCGGTCCATCCAGCGCCACCAACCTCGCGCCGCTGGTGGGGAACCGGGTGGTCTTCGTGGGGCACGGACCGC
>CAZYJB010000422.1:0-4628 GCA_964647675.1 uncultured Verrucomicrobiota bacterium
GCTGGAGCGGTCGAGCGCCGCCTGGACGGCGGCGTCTACGACGGACGTAGCCGCGGGCGTACAGCCCGCGCTGAATGGCTTTGGCGAACGGAGTCGCTGGAGCGGTCGAGCGCCGCCTGGACGGCGGCGTCTACGACGGACGTAGCCGCGAGCGTGAGCTCGCGCTCGAATGGCGATGGCGAAGGGGGCGTTGCCGGAGCGGTCGAGCGCCGCCTGGACGGCGGCGTCTACGACGGACGTAGCCGCGGGCGTCAGCCCGCGCTGACAGGCGTTGGCGAACGCTGTCGCTGAAGCGGTCGATCGCCGCCTGCACGGCCACGGCTACGGACGCGGGTCACTCGCCGGCGAGGCAGTACAGCGCCTTGTGTCCGCGCAGAAAGAGGTCCCTCCCGACGGCGGCCGGCGAGGCGTCGATGCGATCGTCGAGCGCGTTGATGCCAAGGATCTCGAGTTTGGCCCCATGCTTGATGACCGCGGTCTTGCCGTCGCGTCCGACGAGATAAACGCGACCGGCAGCGACGATGGGTGAGGCATAGACGCCAAACACTCCCTCGACGCGCTGGGCGTCGTAATCAGGCTTGCCAGTGGCGGCGTCGAGTCGCGAAAGCATGGCATTATTGCCGGCCACGAAATAGAGCGCGCCGTCATGAAGGATCGGCGACGGGACATACGGCGTGCCGCGGTCATGGCGCCAGCGGATGGCATCCGTACCGGTCAGGTCGCCGTCCCGCCCGAGCGCGATGGCCAGGAGCGCGTTTCCGCGATGCCCACACAGCGCGTAGAGCGTGTCGGCAGTGACGACCGGCGTGGCGACGACGTTGGGGAAGAGACCGCCGCACTCCCAGAGCTGCTTCCCAGTGGCGAGATCGTAGCTGCGGATGCGGTTGGGCGCGGCCAGCACCACTTCAGTGCGGGTGGCGCGTTCGACGACCAGAGGTGTGGACCAGGTGGTTGGTTCATCGCGCTGCTGGCGCCAAAGCTCGCGGCCTGAATCGCGGTCGAGCGCCACGACGAAGTCCTCGCCCTCATGGTCCCAAGGCACGACGACCGTCTTTCCATGCAGGGCGGGCGACGCGCCTTCGCCGAAGCCGTTGCGTGTGCGCATCTGGCCGAGGCGCACCTTCCACTTCACTTCACCGTCGAGGCCGAGCGCGTACACCCCGCGCGAACCGAAGGAGGCAATCAGCACCGAGCCGTCGGTGATGGGCGAGGAGGAGGCAAAGCCGTGATCGCGATGGTGACCTTCCTGCGGAATCTCCTCGGTGACCGTGCGGGTCCAGGTCATCGCTCCGGTCTTGCGGTCCAGCGCGATCACCTGAAAGGAGTAGGGCTCGGTCGGTGTCTCATTGCGCGGCTGGTTTCCCGGTGCAGGGCGCGAGCCGTCGGTGGGCAACGGGGCTGGGGTCGTGGTGGCCCCGGATTTCTTCACCGCAGTGAGCAGGTAGATCGAATCACGCCAGACGATGGGCGTGGAGGTGCCGAATCCCGGCACCGGCGCCTTCCAGCGCACGTTCTTCGATTCGCTCCAGGCGACTGGCGGGGTGGCGTCAGGTGCGGCGCCGGTGCCCAGCGGACCGCGCCACTGGGGCCAGTCGGCACTCGCCATGAAAGGGGCGCCGAGGGCGAGGGCGAAGGCTCCGAAAAAAGCGGTGACGGTGAAGGAGCGGTTCATACCCGCGCGATGGTCAGCAGCATGCACGGCGGGAGAGACCGATCCGGCGGCGCCTTGGTTACAGCGGATGCCGCGCGGCGAAACCTGCCGTCACAGCGCATGCAGGAACAGGAGCGCGATGTCGCGCTGGCTGCGGCGGTCGAGCAGCGCGCGGTACTGGCGCACGTAACCGCCGATCTCGCAGGTGACCACCACCTCGAAGATCCGGCTGCGCACGGTGAAATAGGACAGGATGCGCTGGCGCTCTTCGGGATTGTCGATCGGGATGGGGATCTGCGCCGGCGACCGGAATGGCATGTCGTCCTCTGTGCCGTCGGAACCGTCGGGTCCGCGCCGCGCCTGCAGGAGGAAACTGGCCGTCACCTCGTCGAGGCCGGCGAGCTGAAGGGTGCGCTCGCCGCAGGTGTTGATGTTGACCTGCGGGGCCGACACCGAGGTGAACAACTCGTGGAAGCCTTCGGTGATGTAAGGGGTTTCATTGAAGTGCGCGATGGCCCCCGGCGCGGCGACGGGATTCTCGCGCACCACGTTGGTTGAGCCGGAGCCCCAGTAGATCTCCGGCGTCATGCCCTTGATGAGCAGCAGTTCACTGAGGTCGTCGATCGGTCCGTTCTTGGCGTAATAGGGCGGGTCGAGGCGCAGATAGAAATCGTCGGACTCCGCGCCATTGATGGCCGGGTCCCTGTCGAGGTCGCGCCAGTCGAGAATGGAATCCACGATCGTGCCGTGGGCGCTGGCATCGACGTTGATGAGCGAGAGCGCATAGCCGAGCACGAAGCGGTCGGCGTTGTTGATGTTGAACCGTCGCTCCTGGTCGGTGATCTGAATGGCGAAGCGTCCGTGCCCGAGGACATTGTCCGTCATCGAGATGCCGGCCAGCACATCGTTGGTGATGGGGCCCGTGCCGCCCGCCCATTTCTGGTTGAGCGCGTCATACATGCGGCCCTCGGGCGTGAGCAGCTCCTGCGCGAGGACGTAGCGCGCGAGTTCGACCCCCGAGCGCGCCAGCCATTCCATCTCGGCGTCGTTCTCGTAGTTCTGGGCCAGACGCGACTCGACCTTCATCGAGTAGGTGAACCCCGCGACGATGGCCGTGAGAATGATGATCGCGCCCATGACCAGGATGAGCGCGACGCCGGACTCACGAGTCCGCGATGACGGGGACAATCGCATCGGTCAGCGCGGCGTCACGCCGGCGGCGGGCGGCGGATTGTTCGGGTCATTGGGGCTGGGGTTGGGCACCGCGTTGGTTCGGGTCGGCACACGCGGTTGCACGCGGCCCTGCAGTTCCACCGGGACTGGCGTGGCGGTGAGGGCCACGGTCTGGACCTGGACCGACTGCGGCTTGGACGGGTCATTGCCGCGTTCGCCCACGCCGATGAGGAAGCGGACCACCGCGGGCAACTGGTTGGACGATGTCCATTCCGCGAGCCATTCGCCGCGGCGCGCGTCCCAGAATTCGAGCAGGAAATCGGTGACCTCGGTGGCGAGGGTGATGGGATAATCGGTGTCGAACGCGTTGGTGGCCAGCAGCAGCGGGTACTGGCGCATCACGAGGTTCGGGTAGCCATTGGTGCCGTTCTCGACCTCGAAGGTGACGCGCCGCAGGGATTGGTCGCCGAACATGCCGCTGCCCGGGAAGGAATTGGGCAGGCGCGAGGCCATCGAGAGGTAGGCGAACTGGCTGCTCGTATCGGCGACGAACGCGTAATAGGGCTGGTTCTGCTGGAAGACTTGGACCCCTTCGATCGCGTCCTGCAGGGCCAGCATGGCGATGCGCGAACGCTGGGCATGGAGGGCGGCCTTGTCAGCGGCCTGCTTGGAGCGCAGCACGGCCATCCAGGTCGAGTAGATGACCGAGAGCACCATCATCAGGATGCCAAGCGCCAGCATGACCTCGAGCAGGGTGAAGGCGATCGTCGTGCGCGGTTGGCGCCGCGCGGAGGGCCGGGCGTTGCGCAGGGTCATCGGTTGCCTCCCCCCACGCGCGACGAACCGCCCCCCGCGCGCGTTGCGGAATCGGGCCGGAACAGAAGGATGACCAGTTCGGACTCCGGATCGCGCTGGCGGTTCTGGTAGACCTCGAAACGCACCTCAAAGAGCCCGTTGGTGCCGACCATGGTGATGTCCCGGCGCCATTCGTGATTGGGATGGAGGTCGCCGAAATCACCGGACTCGGATCCCTCCTCCAGTCGGTTGGTCAGCGAGATCTCGGCGGCGAGACTGCCGGCGTCGACCGTGGTGCGCTGCAGGGCGCGCGCGATGCGCAGGTTGGTGGAAGTGATCTGCAGCAGGACGAAGGTGATGCCGAAGAGCAGGGCCATGGCCAGCGACACCTCCAGCAGTGTGAAGCCGCGCCGTAGCGAGGTCGCTTCACCGGCGCGCATCCGGGCGGGGGTCGGGGTTGGGACGAGGCGCATGGCGGCGGGTCAGCGCATGATCTCGAGCCGCGGGATGGCGGTGACCACCTCGAGGCTGATTTTGCGCCAGGCGGTGGAGCCGATGCGCATGACGATGGTGAATTCGTCGCACGTGCCGTTGGGATGAAAGCGCACGCGCGCCTCCTCCTCGTCCTTCATCTCGGTGAAGTTGATGTCGAGCAGTTCGATCGACACCGACTCGTCGAGAGTGCCGGAGAACGGTTTGGGTGCCTGGGCCGAGAGCCCGCGCTTGGGCGGCGGCGGGCCGTTGGGGTCGAGGTGGGCGAGGTCGTCCGCTCCGCCCCCCGTGTTGCGACGCGGGGGCATGGAGGCCGATTGCGCGCCGGGCCGCACGCTGAACGAGCGGTCGTGCGGCGCGATGACCAGTTCGGTGGTGGCGTTGTTGAGGATGGCCGTGGTGCGCGCGTTACGGCAGGCGTCCTCGACGATGTGCACCGCCTGGTAGATTGCGTCGCGGTGCATGGTTTTCTTCACGAAGGGAATGCTGATGGCCATGACCATGGCGGCCATGCCGA
>CAZYJB010000423.1:0-4625 GCA_964647675.1 uncultured Verrucomicrobiota bacterium
GCCAAGCCGTCGGGTTGAACTACGTGCGTCAATTGAAGGAACGTGGCGTCAACATCCGCGTCGTCTGCTTTGCCCTGATTGGCTTTGCTTCGGACCCGGCCCAGCAAAAAGTGAAAGATGCGCTGCAGGAACTGGGCAACCTCGGCGTCGTCGCGGTCGCGGTGGTTGGTGGCATAAGAGACAACGACTCCAGCCCTACCTATCCGGCGTGCTATAACCTTCCCAATCTGATCAGTGTCACGGGATCCACCCAGTCGGGAGAGCTGTACTCGGTGGCCGCCTGGGGACGAACCAATGTCCATTTAGCCGCGCCGGTGGATGTCATTCGCACAACCTCAGGTGGCGCAACCGATGAATACGTGGATTCAAATGCCTTCACGACTCCCGCGGGGTATGTGGCAGGAGCGGCTGCCCTCCTTACTGCGGCCTGGCCTGCCGCCACACCAGCCCAGATCAAGACCGCCTTGCTGGAATCGGTCGATCTCGTTCCTGCGCTTACGAACAAAGTAGTCTCGCACGGCCGGCTGAATGTCGGTCGCGCCATGGATTCTCTCATCGCGATGATGACGTTGCCACGGTTGAGTATCGCGCGATCTGGATCAAATGCGCTTCTGACTTGGCCAACAAGTGCTGCCTCCGCCCTGGTGGAGCAAACCTCAACGTTGTTCCCTCAGGAGTGGAGGGCGGTCTCGGGTCCGCGCGAGACAAACGGCTTGAGTATCACGATCAACGTTCCCATCGCTGACGGCGCCTTTTTCCGGTTGCACCAGCCATAAGGCGAAAGCGGGCCGCGAACCGGAGCTTTCAATCGTGCCGATCCGTTCGCAGTTCAAAGCCGTAAGGACTTTCGAGTCGCTGCTTAGCCGCCTCGCGGTGGGTGAGTTTTGCCTGGATTCCGGGAAAGGGCGACTGGCGTCGCCAAGAGCTGTTAAGTCGCTGATCCCGCATATTTTGAGTCGTTTTTGCTGAAGGGAATATTTACGAGCATTCGATTCCCTTCACCCGCTCCAATTATAATCAAGCACTTGCGAATCAGTTCAGTAAATCATCACCAGTCCAGGAGTTTTCCCGGATCTCAGTTTTCCGGGTTTCGGGTCCAGCGAACCTCAAGGCAGAACACGAACCCCGATAGAATCGGTTCCTCGTGATCAATGCTTCGATTACGCAGGCCTTGTTGCTGGAAGTGGTGACCTCTCCAGGGACGCCAACCAGTTGGTCCGGCCGAGGTCTGGATTGAACTCCAGCCGGCAGGTTTTGTTCGATTCGCCTATCCAGCAGATCGTCAAATTGGAACTGGTAATCACCGGCAGTAAAAGCACCAACTCAGTAACGGCGAACTCACTCACACGGGCAATCACGGAATTCGGAGTGTAGGTCAACCCACTGTCATCCGTTCACGGGGGAGACAAGCCGTTGGAGGTGGTTGGATTGGAAACGCATGGAACAAAAGGCGAGTGTGAGCGATTCGGAGGTCAGATTCCAATTTTCCGTAGCAAACGACATGCCACGATGGGGGAATGGCCGCTGGAAATGCAGCTTTCTCGCAATTGATGGACTGGATCCATCCCGAACAGTTTCGTCGCTGTGTCGCTCGCTACCGCGGTAACTACAAAGTCAGTAACTGCACCTGCTGGGAGCAGTTTTGTCCATGTCGTTTGCGCGGATCACTTATCGCGAAAGCCTCGCCGACTTGGAAATCTGTCTGCGTTCTCGACGCGATCAGCTCCACGACATGGGATTTCGGTCATCTGTCTCTCACAGCACTTTGGCTGATGCCAATCAAACCCGTGACTGGCGAATGTATGCCGATCTTGCGCAAGGACTCATCCGTCGAGCGCGTCGCCTCTGTGCGCAGGAACCGTTTGGAGTCGAGTTGGATCAGACCGTCTATGCTCTGGATTCGACCACCATCGACCCTTGTCTGAGTTTGTTTCCGTGGGCACGGCTTCGATCCACCAGAGCCGCCGTCAAACTCCGTACCCTACTGGACGTGCGCGGCCCGATCCCTACGATGGTCGCGGTTTCCGAGGGAAAACAGGCCGATGTGAGCGCTTTGGACCTACTGATTCCCGAGGCGGGGGCTTTTTACGTCGCCGAGGGAGGGATCGAGGTCGGCGCGGGAGTGAACCGGGAGGTTCGGACCGTCATGGCCTCGTCTGCCGCCGACGGCAATGCGGTGACGCTGACCCTCAGCTACACCTTTCATCGCGCCCAGACGGGCAACACCGCCACCGTGATTCCCGGCTGCGATGGGAAGGCCGACACATGCACCTCGAAGTTCGCCAACTTCATCAACTGGGGCGGGCACCGCATCGTCTCCCGCAACCTCACCCTCAAGGGGCTGCGCACGCCTCGCCTCAAGGGAATAGCGAATGGGGATAGGGAATCGGTGACGTGCGCCGAAGGTGTCCCTCCCCATTCGCTATTCCCGATTCCCTATTCGCCTTTCAATCGAGTTCGTCCTCACCCGTCCCTACACCATCGACGCCGGGCGGCATTTTCGACCCCGATGGGCTTCGGTGCCTCCAACGAACTGAGGGAAGCGACCCCGCAGGAACCCCTGGGTGTTGACGCCAAGCGCACCAACACCAACGAACAGGGGCGTCCGCTGCCGTACTTCGCCGGCATCGCCAAGCTCGGCGTGACCTGGATTTCGGAGCCGTGGGATGTCCGCTCCAAGCCCATCAAGAAGAAGGTCGGCAAGAAGAAGGAGACGGTTGGCTTCAACTACTACTCCCGCGCGGCGGCCATCGTTTGTCACGGCCCGGTCGACGCCCTCGACGAGATCCGCTTCGACGATGACGTGGTGTGGACCGGCCCCGTTGAGCGGGGAGCCTCCGACTCGACCGCGATCACTGTACCCGACCGGGGCACCATCACGATTCACTGGGGCACGGCGAACCAGTCCCTCGATGCCGACATCGCTGCCAGCGGCGTCACCCACCCCGCCTACCGCCGCCAGTGCTACGTGGTCGTGGACCTGTTTCTCGGGGCCAACAAGACTTCGATGCCCAACATGGAGTTCGTGCTCCGCAGGGCGCCGGTGGTTCCGTGGATGGCGGGCTCGGCCCTGATCGGCCTAGACGCCAACCCTGTCGCGGTCTTCGCGGAGTTGTGGACCTCGGAGGTGTTCGGGCTCGGGCTGCCGGCGTCGCACCTCGACCAGACCGCCCTCGGCACCGTCGCTGGCACCCTCGCTGCGGAAGGCATGGGCATTTCGCCCGTCCTGACCTCGCCGACCTCGTTCAACCAGGTCCTCGGCTCCCTGATCGAGAACATCGACGCCTTTCCCGTCATCGATCCCGCCACCGGCAAGATCGGCCTGCGCCTCGTGCGCGATGGCGAGGCAACAGTGGCCTGGGACGAGGACGACTTCACCGACCCGCCCGATGTGGATGCCGGTGGGTGGGAAAGCACATACAACCTTCTGACGGTGAAGTTCACAAATCGGGACAAGGCCTGGACCGCCGACGGTGTCTCGTTCCGAGACAGGGGCAACTTCGCCCTCACAGGCAGTACCCGGACCCGCAGCGTGGAACGCCCGTGGGTGACGCAGCAGGCTGTTGCGTGGCGGATTGCGGCGAGCCTCGGGCGGCAGGCGGCCTTGCCGGTGATGACGGGGACAGCCCGCGTGAAGCGCACCTCGATGCTCGGCGGTCAGGTCGGCGACCTCGTAACGATCACGCACACCGCCGCCGGCCTGACCGCGCTGAAGGTCCGCATCGCCGAGATTACGGTCGACAAGCCGGACTCGCCCGAGGTGGCGATCCGCTGGAAAGAGGACCGGGGCTGGCTGAACGCGATTCCGACCGTCGTCGCCCCGGATGACGTGGAACCGGAGGGCGAGTACTCGGCCCAACCCCTCCTGGCCAACGTCGCCATCGAACTGCCCTACGGCTACCTACGCGAGGCGAAGCCGTCCTTGATCTTCCTGCCCGTCCGAGGCGATCCGCTGACCAACGGCTTTCACGCCTGGTGGGAACGGACAGCTGACTCCTTTGTTCAGGTCGCCGGCGGTTCGGCCTTCGCCATGATGGGCACGCTGAATGCCGCTCTCGACGCGGGGACGCTCGCCGAGGCCTCCATCGACATCACCTTCACCGGCGACGACTGGGAGTTGGAGGAAACGACCCTCGAAGAGGCGACCACCACGCAACCCCTCCAGGTTTTCATCGGTGGCGAGATCCTTGTTGGCTACGACGCCCAACTCACCGGGCCGAAGCAGTACACGCTGAAGGTCCTTCGGGAGTGGTTCGGGACCCGGGCGGAGACGCACGCAAGCGGGGCCACCGCGTACGTGCTCCAGTTGGGCCTCGAAAGGCCGGTGACCTGGACGGCCGACCTGCCCGAGGGCATCGCCACGTTCAAGGAACATCCGTACCTGCTGGCGCAGGAACTCGACCTCGCCACATGCCCGGAGGTCGCCGTCACGATCCAGAAACGGGCGCAACGCCCGGCCGCGCCGACCAACCTCCGCGTTTTCGAGGATGGTGCCCACCCGACCTACACCAGCGGGCAGGACATCACCGTCAATTGGACGCCGACCAGCGAGCTGCGCTTCGGGTTCAACGGTGTCGCTTCAGCAAGCGTGCGCACAGCCGAGCTTTGGGCTGATTTGAGAAGTC
>CAZYJB010000424.1:0-4619 GCA_964647675.1 uncultured Verrucomicrobiota bacterium
GGGAAGGTCGGGCAGGAGCACGCGCGGATGCGGCATTTCCGATCCCACGGCCTTGTGTCCAAGGTCGAAGCAGACGCGGTCGGGCGTGGGACGGCTGACGACGCGCGTGAGGAGAAACGCGGCCGGCTCGAATTTGAGATCGGGCAGCTTGGCGGTGTAACCCGCATCCCAAAGCACGCAAGTGCCGGGACTGCACTCGACGTCTGCGCGGCGCGCGTGCCTGGGGAAGGTGGGGGTGCCGCCCGCCACCACGCGGGGAGTACTGACGCCCTGTTCCGCGAAGAGGGCCTGGGTAAGCTCCGGCACGGGGGCGAAGGCAGCGTCGCATGCGGCCGCGCGCACCTCGGGGTTCGAATCGTGCAGATGCCCGTCGTAGGCGTGCCACCCGCCGAAATGGAGCGCAGGAGCACACGCGATCTGGCCGGCCAGTGCGATGGCGGCAGGCCCCGGCACGACCCCGGTGCGATGCTGTCCGACGTCGAGGTCGACCAGCACGTCGAGGGGTTCGCGCAAATGCCGCGCGACTTCGGAGAGCTGACGGACGACGGCCGGGTCGTCGGCGATGGTGCGGAAAGTGGTGGCGGGCCAGGCTTCGGCAAGCTGGGCGAGGCGTCGGGCATGGGGCCCGACCGGTTGGCACGCGAGCAGGACGTCGGGCGCACCCGCTTCGGCCGCCATTTCCGCCTCGGCGATGGTGGCGGTCTTGAACTTCGTAATGCCGAGCTCGATCTGGCGGCGCACCAGCTCCGCCAGCTTGTGCGTCTTGAGATGGGGACGCAGCCGCGCGGGATCGCCGGCCAAGGCGATCATGACGCGCAGATTCGACTCGATGCGTTCGCGGAACAGGACGAGGGCGGGCGACGGCACGTCGACCAGGGCGGCAAGGCTCGCGAGCGGCATGGCGTCCGGAGGGTGGAAGTTCACGCGAGTTCGAAGATGACTTCGATCTCGACTGCGATGTTTCCGGGCAGTGGCCCCATGCCCACCGCGCTGCGGGCGCCCACGCCGAGGTCCGGTCCCCAGATCTCGGCGAACAGCTCGGAACAGCCGTTGATCACCTTGGGATGTTCGAAGAAGTCCGGTGCCGAGTTGACCATGCCGAGCGTCTTGACGATGCGGCGGACGCGGTCGAGGGAGCCGAGTTGGTCGCGCAGGGTCGCGAGGATGGCGAGCCCCACCTGGCGTGCCGCCGCCTTGCCTTCGTCGAGCGTCAGATCGCGTCCCACCACGCCGGTGATGAGTGTGCGGTCGGACTTCAATGGGCCGTGGCCCGAGACGTAGATGGCGTTGCCGAAAATGACGAGCGGCTTGTAGACCGCGACGGGTTTGGGCGCCGGGGGCAGGACGACATTCAGCGCGGCGAGACGGGCTTCGGGAGTCATGGGGGAGGAGTGGGCGACGAACTTCTGCTGGCGATGGGATAGCATCGGCGCCGATCGCCGTCGAGGCGCGGTCAACGCGTGGGCAGGCGGGCGGCTTCGACGCTTGCCAGTTGCGCGATGTACCGGCGGAAATCCTCGTCCTCGCCTTCCAGCAGTCGTGCCAGCGCTTCGCGGAAATCGGAGCGCCGGCACCACTCGCGCATGTAGTCCTCCCACGACTGCCAGAGGCGCCGGGTCTGGCGGCTCATGGTGTCCTCGTACACGAGCATGTAGGCGCGTTCAAAGATGGAGACGAGGATGCTGAAGAGCGCGAGTTTGCGCTCGCGTTGTTCCTCGGAGAGTTCCACCTCCGAACTGCCGCGGCGCAGCAGATGGAGGTCGGAGTTGCTGAGCACGAGCTTGAGAAAGTCGGTGTATTCGTCCGCGAGCCGCTGGAAGATTTCCTCTTCCTCATTCTGACGTTCCCGTCGCTGCTCGAAGATGAAGACCAGAATGGCGAAGGGCAGACCGACGACGGTGACGACGTAGCTCAGGAACTCGAACACCTCGAGGATTGTCCAGGCGGCGAATCCGAGCGGGGCCGGTGCCATGGCGCGACTCTCGCGGTCCGTGCGCGGGGTGGCAAGGCGGCGGGCGCCAAGGACGGCCTTTGCGCACGGGAGGATCGCGAGGACTCCCCGCCAACGGCCGCCTTGTCATGGCGTCATGGTGCGGGGCGATAGCGCACTTTCAGGACAGTGAGCGATGGCAAGCCCGGCGGCAGGCGCCCGCGGAGCGTGTCGCCGCGACGCCGGCCCAGCAAAGCGCGGGCGACGGGTGAGGCCGCGTGGATCCAGTTCCGGTCGAGGTCGACTTCCTGCGGTCCGACGATGCGGTAGGTCGATTCGGCGCCGGCATGATCGCGGACCTCCACCTCGGCGCCGAACGCAATCAGATCGGGGTCGGCCGGGGGTGGCACGACGTTGGCCGAGCGCAGGACGGACTGCAGCAAGGCGATGCGCTGCTCGGCATCACGGCGCCGCGCGAGCGAATCCTCGGAGACGGGGGCGGCCAGCAGCGCCGGCAGTTCAGAATTCTGGAGGTGCTCGAGTTCGACGCGCCGCGCGTGCGCGCCGTCCGGAGTGAGGGGATGCCGGCTGCCGGCGGACCACGCGGAGGCGGGTGGGACCGGGCCCCGGGGTTCCGGCGCGTCGTGGTCTTCGCGGGTGAATGCCTTGCTCACGGCGCGGGGCGGGGCGCCGCTGGGCGCGACCGCAGAAGGAGCGCGCCCGGCGGTTCGATTCAACCGCCGATCTGTGCGCGGTACTGGTCCGGAGTGAGGAGCGCGTCGACCTCCGCCGGGGCATCGAGCTTGATGCGGAAGAACCAGCCGTCGCCGAAGGGCGCGGAGTTGGCCAGTGCGGGGTTGGCGGGGAGCGCGGCGTTAACGGCGATCACCTCGCCCGAGACCGGGGAGTAGATGTCGGAGGCCGTCTTCACCGACTCGACGACGGCGCAGGCTTCCCCGGCTTTCACCTTGCGACCCGCGGCGGGGAGTTCGACGAAGACGATATCGGTCAACTCATGCTGCGCGTGGTCGGTGATGCCGACGACTGCGACGCCGGATTCGAGGCGCACCCATTCGTGAGATTTGGCGTAACGCAGGTCGTTTGGGACGTTCGACATGGGGGTGAATTCAGCGGCGAGGGTGGGTGCGGGTCAAACCGGATTTACGGGGGCGGGCCGGCGGTAGAGCGGTTTCTTCACCACTTCGGCGGGGAAGGGGCGTCCGCGCACCTCGATGACCAGGCGGGTGCCGGGCTCGGCGGCCGAGGGCGGGACGTAGGCGAGGGCGATTCCCACGCCGAGGCTCGGGCTGAGCGTGCCGCTGGTGGTTTCACCGAGGCGTGACGCGGCAGGGCTGGCATCCAGCACCGGGTAATGCGGGCGCACGGGCGGGGCCGACCTTTCCACCATGCGCAGCGCGACGAGGCGGCGCGGGATCCCGGCCTGTTTTTGCGCGAGAAGCGCCGCCTGGCCGGTGAAGGCGGGCTTGTCGAGCGCCACGAAGACATCGAGACCGGCTTCCAGTGGCGTGGTCTGCTCGGTCAGCTCCTGACCGTAGAGCGGAAAACACATTTCTGTTCGCAGCGTGTCGCGCGCGCCGAGGCCGCAAGGCTTGATACCGTGGGCGGCGCCGGCGGTGAGGGCGCGATTCCAGAATTCGGCGATCAACGCGTTGGGCGCGACGATTTCGAAACCGTCCTCACCCGTGTATCCCGTGCGCGCGAACCACACCGTGTGCGTCCCGACCGGATAGGCCGCGAGACGGTTTCGCTTCAAGGCCGACGGACGGGCAGTGGCCGGCGTTGCGGCGAGCAGGTCGGGTGGAAGCAGGAGATCGACGAAGGCCGGCGTCGTCGGGCCTTGGAGCGCGATGGCCGACAAACGGTCGCTGGCATCGTCGAAGGTGACGCCGTCGCGTTGGGGGAAGGTGGCGAGTTGCTCGCGCAGCCATGCCACGTCGGTCGCGGCGCGCGAGGCGTTGATGATGAGTAGGAAGGACTCCGGGGCGAGGCGGTACGCGAAGAGATCGTCGATGACCCCGCCCTGCGGATTGCAGAGCAGCGTGTACTGGCCCTGGCCGGGCGCGAGCTTGCGCGTGTCGTTCGTGAGGGTGGCGTTGAGGAAGGCTTCGGCGGCGGGGCCGCTGACGAAGGCCTCGCCCATGTGGGAGATGTCGAAGACGCCCGCCGCTTTACGCACGGTATGATGTTCGTCGAGGATGCCGGTGTACTGGATGGGCATCTCCCATCCCCCGAACTCCACCAATCGCGCACCGAGCCGGGAGTGCGCGTCGAACAATGCCGTGCGTTTCAGCATGGCGCGAGGTTAGTGGGGAAGCCGCGACAGCGCAGCGTTTTTGACGGGCGCCCCGCTCAGGCCGGATCGTAATTGAGCCACGGCCCGAGCCAGCGTTCGCATTCCGAGACGGGCATGCCCTTCCGGCGGGCAAGGTCCTCCACCTGGTCGCGGCCCAGCTTGCCGACGGCGAAGTACTTCGAATCCGGATGCGAGAAGTAGAGGCCGCTCACGCTCGATCCGGGCCACATCGCGAAGCTCTCGGTGAGCGAAATGCCGGTGTGACGTTCGACGTCGAGCAGGCTCCAGAGCGTGCGCTTCTCGGTGTGGTCCGGGCAGGCGGGATAGCCGGCGGCCGGGCGGATGCCGCGATACTTCTCCTGGATGAGCTCGGCG
>CAZYJB010000425.1:0-4617 GCA_964647675.1 uncultured Verrucomicrobiota bacterium
GTACGACCCCGCGCAGCCGTCGGTGCCGCTGCCGTCGTCCGAGCGCCGCCGCGTGGTGCTGGAGACGGCCCGGCGCCTGACGCCGCTCGGGACCGACATCCTGAAGGCGGAGTTCCCGGTCAATGCCCTGGAGGACACCGACGAGACGAGCTGGCGGTCCGCCTGCGAGGCGCTGTCGGCGGCCTCGAGTGTGCCCTGGGTGCTGCTCTCGGCGGGCGTGGGCGACGACGTGTTCCTGAGGCAGGCGCGGATGGCGTGCGAGTCGGGGGCCAGTGGCGTGATGGCCGGGCGTTCGGTCTGGAATGAGGCCGTGACGGCGGATGCGGCCGTGCGGCGTTCCGTGCTCGCGGAGATGGCGCCGGCCCGTCTGCGGGCGTTGCGCGCGCTGTGCGACCGGCTGGGTCGGCGCGTGGTGTAGACCGACAGGAGGGCAGGCGGGTCGGAGGAAGACATCGGAGAAAAGGAAAACGGGCGCCGACAACCCTTCGACGCCCGTCACGCCTGCGGCTCTGAGGAGGAATTCGGAAGCGATCGGATCAGAACTGGCGGCTGATGGTCGCCAGGATCGCGAAATCGGCGAAGGCAGCGTCGCCGTGCCGGTAGACGCCGGAGCTTTCGGTGAACTGCTTGTCCGGCACCGAGCGTTCGCGATTGCGATGCATGGCCACCGGCGCACTGACGCTGGCCGACCAGCCCCAACGGCTCGCGGAGATGCCGGGTTCGACCGCGATCGAGAAGCCGGGCCGCCGGAAACCTTCGCTGCCACCGATCGCGTCGTAGACCGGCACGCCTTCGATACGACCGCCGAAGGAAAGCGTGAGTCCCCACTCGGGAAGGATCGTGTAGTCGAGGCCGATGCGGCCCATGTAGGTGTCGGCGACGGACATGATCGATTCGAACGGATTGTTGCGGAACGTCGGCACGTCGTTCTTTTCCTCGGGCGTGATGAGGTACGAACCGTTCACGTAGAGGTTGAGGCGGTCGATGATGCGATAGAACGCATAGATCTCCGTGATGATTCCCCAGCCGCCGTCGCCAGGCTGAATCGACTGATCGACCGTGCGCTCGCGCGCGACGATCTGGCCCGAGGCACTATCGAATGCCTGGAAGGTGTCTGTTTCGTCGTCGGCACCGGTCGGCATGTCGACGCCGAGGCCGATCAGCACATTGCCGCGCGGGTGGCTGGCAGGATCCAGGATCCAGCCGGAACCGGTCAGCCGGATGTCCCCGAGCCCGGTGGCTTGGGTATGGAAGCGTTGCAGGATCGTCCGTGCCACGTCGTTGGAACGGATCACCTGGGAGCGGTCGTGAAAGACGAAGGGAATGACGAGGTTCGCGCTGAATCGCGGGTTGAAGGCGTAGCTGATGCCCAGGTCGACAAAGTGCGAGTTGTTGATGACTTCGCTGCCCTCGGCTTGACGCTGCGTCTCCTCGTGGGAGCCCACAAAATGGCGGTCCGACTCGAACCAGCGGTAGCCAACGGCGGCCTGGAAGCCGTCATGGGGTTTGAGTTCCATGCCGGGGAGGTGGAAGCAGGCCCCGCCGCGCGAGGCGACGCAGCCCTGGGCGCGGGCTCGGGGCGAGGCGGAAGCCATGACGAGGAGGGAGCCCAGCAAGGCCATCCCAAGGCCATTTCCCTGACGGAGTAATACAGAGGATTTCATGAACTGCAGCGTGGTTGCGGCGCGAGGGAATACGGGAAGGCGACGACGCGTCCCATGCTACTGGGGTGAAGTGGCGGTTCTGAGTGGCGAGTTGCTGGAATGACGGGGTGAGGTCCTGGTAGCTCTCGAAGAAGGTGAATCGAGTCAGGCCGGTGTCCTGATCGGACGCCGAGTCGCGAGTCCAAGCCCGCCTGGGTTCGATCTACGGCGGGCGAAGGAGTGACCCCGGGGATGGGGCCCCGGTTGGTATTGGCAACGAGCGTGCGACGGGCCGACCGATCCCACACCGCGGCCAGCCAGGCACCACCTGGACTCCGCGTGACGAACCCCGGTGGCATCGTGAGATGAGGAAGCGGTGGCCCACGGCCCTACCCCTCCTGCCTCTTTCTTACTCTCCGAGCGCTCAGCGGGAGCGCTGCAACCGAATCCGGTGAACCACCGCAGTTCGGGTGCCGGACGCGTTCCAATCCCTGGCATCCACCACCGCGGGCACCAAGGGAATGCAGAGGGGCACCGATCAGGCCTCACCGGCGCTGTGCTACTCCCTTCTTCATCGTCTCCCTGGATTGAACCAGGAGCGATGACCGTGGTTGCGGCGCCGTGGGGACCTCGCGCTGTGCTTTATTACCGCACGCCTACGGCAACTCCGGCCGTGCAGGCCCGGTGTAGGGCTTGGCACCCAGCTCGCGGTTCAATGAATGCTCGACGGTCAGGAGCGCCGGATCAGTCACGGTGGGGGCGGCAATGTACCCGTGGTACCGTCCCATCCAGTAGGCGAGGAGCCAGGCACCCGGTTCCACCACGTCGTTGCCACCGGTGCCGCCGTCGGCCTGCATCAGCCAGTGATCCCACCGCAACGGACCGGTCTCGCGCGGCAGGAAAGTGCGGGTCCCGCCCTTGGGAGCCGCGTACCCGGGGGGCGTCTGCAAATCGCTGCGGTGCGAGTTCTGAAACGACCAGACCCGCAGATCGAGCGGCCATCCGCGCAGATGTTCCACCGACGCCTCCGGCTCGACGTCGTTCCCGGTGAGCGCGCCGTACAGGTAGTTGAACCAGGGATTCTGCTCGATGCGGATGACTTCGTAACTGCGCTCGTACCCGCGCCGATAGTAGGCGCGCAGGTCGGGGTCCTGCTCGAGGCGGAGTAGATTCCACCAGCTCCAGAAGGCGAGTTCGTCGAGGAAATGCAGCACGCTCTCGGGCGGGAAGGTGTTGCGCGCACGCAGGGTGTACCGCGGATAACCCAAGGCCACGAGTTCCTGGTACGCCTTGCGAAAGCGCTCCTCGCCGGTCAGGACTTCTGCCGTCTTGATGAAGGAGAGGAGTTCAACCGCCTGCAGCGCGCGGTCGTACCGCCCCTCGTCGGTCTTGAAATACTCCGGATCCCAACGCCCCCAGCGCGTGGGCTTTCCATCCCGGTCCACGAGCCGCCACTGATTCCGGATCAGATGATCCGCCACCGCGGCGAGATGGCGTTTGGTTTGTTCGATCTCCGGCCCCTGGGCCACGAGATCCAGGAACAGGCTCAGGGCGTAGAAATGCGAGCAGAGTTCGTCGCTGGAGGTGTCGCCCTTCCACTCGAACTTGCCGTCGGCGGTGTCATGCCACTCGGCCGCGTAGCCGCCGGAACCATGACCGGCCTGATGTCCGATCTCGCCCT
Organism: uncultured Verrucomicrobiota bacterium; assembly: GCA_964647675.1. Lineage (GTDB taxonomy): Bacteria > Verrucomicrobiota > Verrucomicrobiia > Limisphaerales > CAIMTB01 > CAIMTB01. The sequence continues at coordinate 3,325 of CAZYJB010000425.1, forward strand.
TGGCCCACACCGAACGCGCGGGGAATCCGGGAATGCCGGTCATGACCTCCAGCCAGCGCAGGGCATGGAAGGTGTTGGTCGCCTCGCGCCGCGCCTCCGGGTCGCCGGTCACGGCGAAGCGATAGGCTTGCGCTGCGAGATAGTTCCCGGTGTAACCGCCGTCGTTGTCACTCACTTCGCGCACGTACTCCTTCCGCGCGGCGTCCCATTCCAGCTTGTGGGTGAATCCGAGGCGCTTTTGTCCCCACTCCTCCAGGTGGCGTTCGTAGTAGGCGGCTTTCTTGGCCAGTGTGTAGGGCTCGTACTCGAGGATGCCGAGGCCGCCCGCGGTGGCGAGGTACACGGTGCGACCCTCCACCGCGATGCCCTGAACCTGATCATGCGGAAGCCAGCGCTGTCCGGCGAAGTAGTCGAAGCGCCCGCCCGTTTTCCGTATGGCACCGCGCGTGGTGCCGATCCACAGGTCGTTCGTGAACCCGGCGGCGAGGCAGGTGGTGTCCTCAAAAGGAAGTCCGTCGGCTCCCTTCACCGCCGTCATCGACATCCCGCGCAGCACGCCGAGTCCGCGGTCGGTGGCCACGTACAGACTGGCGTCCAGGCTCAGGGCATCACGCGTTCTCGCCGAGGGAAGGGCACCCCAGTCCCAGGCTTCGTCGGCGGCGAAGTCGTATTCATCACGACCACCAAACGCGCCCAGACTGAAGGGCGCGAGACGTCCGGAGCCGTGCGCGAAGAGGGTTCCCTGGTGCGGCACGAGCCGGGTGACCGCGAACCGCGCCGTGTTGGTCGACCACGCCTCGAGTTCGTCGCCGCGAACGCGGTAGAGGCGATTCCCTGCCGCCGCGAACCAGTCACCGCGAAACCGGATGACATCCTCGACCGCAAGCGTCGAGACGCGCTGCCAGGCGGATTCCTGACGGCGGTGAAACCCGGAGGCGGTCATGGCCCAGAGCACACCGTCCGCCGACACCAGGCGTTTCACCGGCTCCGCCATCGCCGCATCAGAGGTCCAGTTCGTGCCGTCGAGACGCAAAAGGCCCTGGCTGGTCCCGACGAACACGCTCCCGCGATGAACCGCGACGGCGGTCAACGGCGAACTGGACGACACCTTCCGGCCCGATTCCTGCAGGTAGGGCGTGTCCGCCACCGCAGCGGTCGCGCGAAACGTGTTGGTGATCGGCGCGGCCGACACCCGCGAGCCAGCGCCGGTTTGAAGTGCGCCGAGGATCAGGAAGAGCACCCGGTTCCAGGGTGGGGCGAGGAGGGAACTTCTCGAGGCAAAGCGCATAAGGC
>CAZYJB010000426.1:0-4616 GCA_964647675.1 uncultured Verrucomicrobiota bacterium
GCGGTCGGCGACGTCAAGCAATCGATCTACGCCTTCCAGGGGGCGGACCCCGCCGATCTTGTCCTTCTTGAACGGCACGCCAGCGCGTGAGCGGTTGTCGAGAGTCTGGTAGCAGCCGGGCGTTGCGATCACAAGGGCGGTGAGCAGGGCGCAGGCCGCCGCGAGGTTCTTCATGCGCGTGATGCAAACAAAAACCTGCCCAGCGCATCAAGGGTCAAACCGTTGTGCGGCAGACCGGTCTTGACCCGGGGTGGGGATCGGTGGCGCAATCACCGCCGCTTTCGGACGCAGCGCGCCGGAGGCTTTCCTGGAGAGGTGGCCGAGTGGCTGAAGGCGGCGGTTTGCTAAACCGCTATACGGTCAAAAGCCGTATCGGGGGTTCGAATCCCCCCCTCTCCGCCATTTGCCCGGTTGGGACAGGATCCGCCAAAGCCTGGCTTTGGCCTTTGTTTTCAAGGGTTTCCTTCACTTCCGTCGCCGGCTTTCCCGCGCCTGCGCGTGCCCCGTTTTGACCCTCCAGGCCTAAACTTTGTGTGTCCATGTGTGTGTATGGAGCGGGCTTGTCCCCCTCCCAATTGAGCGAAGCCACGGCGTCGAAGGACGGGAGCAGGGAGGCGTCGGTGTAGGTCTGGGCCGTCAGATTGGCGTCCTGATGGCGCATGAGTTCCTGCGTCAGCCGTTGCGGCACGCCGCTGCCGGCCAGCCGCGTGGCGAAGGTTTTCCGCAGCGCATGGAAGTCCAACTTGCGGCCCAGCGCATCCAGCGCGGTGATGCCCGCCCGTTGCAAGTCCTGCCCGAAGCTCCGGCTGATGTTCTTGCAGAGCTTGAAGACCCGCGCCGCTTCGTCGGTCAACTTGCCCTTGGCGGCCTGTAGCTCCTTTGCGAGGGACGGGTGCAGCGGGATGACGGCTTCCTTCCGGTTCTTGGTGCTCGAAGCCCGCGCTGTCAGGAATGGCCGGACGGCGTCCAGTTGCAGGTCCGCCCAGACCAATTGCTGGAGCTCACCGAGCCGCAGCCCGGTGTAGATGGCCGTCAGGTGAATCAACCGCCGTTGCGGCGTAGTGACTGACATCAGCCGGGGAAGTTCGTCCGGCGTCAGGGCGCGGCGTTTCTTCTGCCGGCCTCGAATGTCCACCTTCGGAACCTTCGCAAGAGGATTGGCCCCGAGCCTGTTTTGGGTGACGAGCCAGTTGAGGAAGGCGTTGAGCGAGTTCAAATACTCGTTGTTCGTCTTCGGGCTGAGACCGGTCTGCTGACCCCGCCAGGCCACGAACTTGTCCGGCGAGATGTCGCCGAGCCGGCGGAAGCCGCAGTCGGCGACCAGCTTCTCGACCCGGCTCTTGACGTGCCGGGTGTATTCGTTGGCGCGTCCCAGGGCCGTCAGATCGGCGAGGAAATCCGCCAAGTGGGCAAGGGTGGCCTTGGACGCCGCCTGACGTTCGGACGTCGGGGCTGTCAGGCCGGCCAGCTCCCGTTCCCGTTCCTGAATGCGCTCATTCAGGCGGGACTGCGCCACCTGCTTGTCGGACGTGTCCAAGGACATGTCCCGCATTTCGTCGCCTTGAACCCGGAAACGGCCCCGGTAGGTGCGTTGGACCACGATGCGTCCGTCAACACGGCGCTTCGGTTTGTAGATGTAGGCGATCATGGGCGGGCCTTGTGTTGGAGGCGTTGGATGTAGGCGGTCAGGTCGCTGACGCAGAGTTTGGAGCAGCGTCCGACCTTGAGCGGCCGGGGCAGTTCCTTGCGGGCGATCAGCCGGTAGAGGGAGCGGCGGGACACGTCGAGCCGCGCGGCGGCGGTCTCGACGGAGACGAGTTGTTCGGTGGTGTCAGGAGGTGTCATCACCGGAATGAACGCGCCCGGACGTGTCCCTATCCGGGTCAAAAACCATTTCAGCCGGCGAAACACTCCGAAGCGAAACTGCGGGCAGGGGGCAAAACGCAAATTCCTGAATACTTTCAAGGGCTTGGCTCCCGCGGTTCAACCGTTGAATGAGGTTCGCCGGATTCCCCAGGCGAACGGTAAGCGGGCAGTTTAGCAGGTTTCGAGCGGCGTTGGAATCGGCCACGCGATGCCGTCGGTGCGGCGAATAGGCCGTTTAATCACCGCATGAAGTGCGGCGATCAGCATTGCGGGAGCCGGTGATTCCGTGGTAGCTTTCTGCTTTGAGGTGCGCAGATGGCTCGCTATATCCATGAATTGCCGGACTGGCCGGAGTTTGCCTGGAACCATGAACGGTTGGCCGGGCTGCTTGCGTCCGTGCGGCACCGGCAGGGCCGGCTCTTGGGCCGGATGGAAGCCTTGGGCTTCCCGCTGAAGGCGGAAGCCACCTTGCAGACCCTCACGCTCGACGTGCTGAAGTCTTCGGAGATCGAGGGCGAGCTGCTCGACCGCGCCCAGGTCCGTTCGTCCATCGCGCGGCGGCTCGGAATGGACATCGGGGCTTTGGCTCCCGCCGACCGCCATGTGGATGGCGTCGTGGAGATGATGCTCGACGCCACCCAGAACCATGCAAAGACCCTGACGGCCACCCGCCTGTTCGGCTGGCACGCGGCGTTGTTCCCGACCGGCTACGGCGGGATGCACAAGCTCCTCGTGGGGCAGTGGCGCGACGACGCCAAGGGACCGATGCAGGTTGTGTCCGGTGGCTTCGGAAAGGAGCGGGTGCATTTTGAAGCGCCCGCCGCCAAGCGGCTGAAAAAGGAAACAGCCGCCTTCCTGAAATGGTTCAACGCGAAGGATGACTTGGACCCCGTGCTGAAGGCGGGCGTCGCCCACTTGTGGTTCATCACGCTGCATCCGTTCGAGGACGGCAACGGCCGCATCGCGCGCGCGATTGCGGACCTGACGTTGGCGCGGTCCGAGGAAAGTCCCCAACGGTTCTACAGCCTGTCGGCTCAAATCCGGCTGGAACGCAAAACCTACTACGACCTCCTGGAACGCACGCAGAAGGGCGGCCTCGACATCACGGCATGGCTGGAATGGTTTCTGGAGTGTCTGGGCCGGGCGATTGACAGCGCCGAGGCGAACTTGGGCGACGTGCTCCGCAAGGCGCGGTTCTGGCAGATGCATGGGACGGAGCCGTTCAACGACCGGCAACGTCAGTTGCTCAACCGCCTGCTCGACGGCTTCGAGGGCAAGCTGACTTCCTCCAAGTGGGCGAAGCTCGCCAAGTGTTCGCAGGACACAGCGCTCCGGGACATCCTGGAACTGGTTGAGCGCGGCATCCTCATCCGGGACGCCGGCGGCGGACGCAGCACCAGCTACAGTCTGGCCGCCGAGTGAGGCCCACGCGGCCGACCGCAAATTCCTGAATGCCTTCAAGGGGTTACGGGCCGGCCTTGCAGTGTGATAACAATACTTACGGAAAATGCCCGGTTCCTTGGCAGCAGGGGCCGGTTTACCGGCCCGAGCTAACGGGGCAGATGAAGCGCAAGCTTTAGGCAGCGGAGACGACTGGACAATCTGACCGATCCCGAACCGAGCGAAGATCACTCACTCCGCACCCGGAAGAAGACGAGGCGAGAGGCCAGCCTCGGCTGAGTTTGCCCGGTTTCGGTAATGGCTACCTGCCCCTTCACGCCGCCGAGACTAGCCCATCAACCGGCGGTCTCCAACTGGCCCCTCCAGCGGGGGGTGAAGAGCCCGTCTGCGCCACCAGCGGTTTGATCTGGTCGCACTTGAAGAGGCCGGTGAACGTAGAGGTCACCTCTTCTCCGCGAGGCAGTAAAGGAATTTCCCGCCGCGCAGAAACAACTGGGTTCCTGCCAGGGCGGGTGAGGCAGAGAACGAGTCATCCAGCTTGTTCGTCGCCAGGACTTGCAGATCCTTGGCGCGTTTCAGCACGAGGGTGGTGCCGGTTCGGTCGGTGACGTAGAGGCGGCCGGCCGCGGCGACGGGGGAGGAATAGAGGTTGAAGAGGCCGGGCAGCCGCGCGCGATCGAGCAACACTTCGCCGGTCCTCGCGTCAAGGCACGACCACAGGGACTGGTTGGATTGGTTGAACCAAAGCAGGCCGTCGTAGAGCACGGGTGACGGAATGTAGGGCGTGCCGCGCCGTTGGCTCCACGCTATCTGGTCGCTGTCCGAGATGTCACCGGTCGCAGAGAGCGGGAGCGCGAGCAAGGCGTGGCCTTCGTATCCGGTCATGCAATAGACCAGGCTGCCCTCGACCACCGGGCATGGAATGGCGTTGCCGGTCAGACCACCGCACTGCCAGAGAACATGACCGGTGCGCAGATCGTAACTGCGAATCTTCTTCGAGCCCGGGGTGATGACTTGCGTCAGGCCGGCGTGGTTCACGATGAGAGGCGTAGCCCAGGTGTTGCCTTCGTCGCGGTTCTCCTTCCAGAGCGTGACGCCGGTCTTGGCGTCGAGTGTTTCGATGGTGGATTGCCCCTGGTGATCGCGGACGATGACGAGCTTGCCGTCGTGCAACGCCGGGGAGGAACCTTCGCCGAGGCTGGCGCCCATTTTGACTTTGCCGAGGTCGCGTTCCCAAAGCTTCCTGCCATCGAGGTCGTAGGTAAACAGACCGGCGGAACCGAACCAGCAATAGAGCCGTTCGCCGTCCGTCACCGGCGACGCGGAAGCAAAGTTGTTATCTCCATGGT
>CAZYJB010000427.1:0-4615 GCA_964647675.1 uncultured Verrucomicrobiota bacterium
CGATGCGCTGGCCGGTGAACGCGTCGAGGTGCGGATAGGGGGAACCAACGTCACTCCGTTGATCGAAGTGTACGATCCGAGCGGAGCCCTCGCGGGACGAAGTACCTGGTTCAATTCCGCCACGCGCGACGCCTCGGTCTCGACGGTCGCCACCAACGCCGGCAGTTATCTGGTGGTCGTGTCCGCCGTGTATGCCGGCCAGTCGGGCAGCTATGGTCTGCACGCCGTTCGCGCACCGGGCCTCGTGACCACCACGGAGGGCGACGAGGGTGGCGAGTTGGCGAATGGGTTGGCCAATTCTGCGACCCTTACGCTCGGCGATCTCGATGCCTGGCAGTTTCCTGGCGTGGCTGGGGAAAGTGTCATCCTTCGCATGGCGTCACCGGATCTTACGCCCTGGATTCGCCTGTATGGTCCGGACGGCACGCAGGTCGGGGAGTCCACCTGGTTCAATTCCGCCACGCGCGACGGCAGCCTGGTCACGCGCCTGACCCAGACCGGCACCTACACCGTGATCGTGGCCGCCGCGTATGCCGGGCCGTTTGGTCCGTACACCCTGCATCGGGTGTCCGTCCCCGGGGATTTCGATGTCTCGCCAGGGGACGAAGGCGGCGGCCTGGTCAACGGCCAGACCAACCTGGCGAACCTGCCTCTGGGCGACGTGGATGTCTGGTCGTTCGTGGGAACCCCGGGCGACAGCAATGTCTTCCGCGTCACGGGTACCGGGCTGACGCCGTCCCTCTATGTCATCGCGCCCGACGGCGCCGTCTTGCGGCAGAGCACTCCCTTCAACGCCAACACGCGGGACATCGTGGTAAACCTGCCCATCACCAATGCCGGCCTCTACACCGTGGTGATGATGGCGCACTACGCGGGCCAGTCGGGCACTTACCAGTTCAAGCAGTCGCGCGTGCCGCCCGATCTCATCCATCCCGAAATGGTCGCGGTCGACGAGGGCACGACGGTCGAGATCCCACTCTCGGCCCAGGATCCCGATGAACCGGCGAAACCGCTGCAGTTCGGGCTGCTCTCGGGTCCGCCCGGCATGACGCTGGCGCTGCTCGGCGCGACCAACGCGCAGTTGTCCTGGCCCACCTCCGAGATCACCGGACCCAGCACAAACACCGTCGTGGCGACCGTCACCGACGTCGTCAACGGCCGCGCTTTCACGCGCACGAACAGCTTCCCAGTCATCGTTCACGAGGTGAATCTCGCGCCCGTCCTCACCGTTCCGGCGAACCAGGTGCTGAACGAAGGCACCGCCCTGGCCGTCTCGGCATCGGCCACCGACGCGGATCTGCCGGCGAACGAGCTGACCTTCAGCCTCGTCGATCCGCCGGCAGGGATGACCGTCGATCCGGCCACGGGTTCCATCACGTGGACGCCTTCCGAGGCCCAGGGCCCGTCCGAGCAGACCATCACGGTGGTGGTGACTGACTTCAATCCGTGGGCGGTGAACGAACAACGCCTCGCGGTGACCAACTCGTTCCAGGTCACGGTGCGCGAAGTGAACTCGGCGCCCGTCCTCACCGTTCCCGTGAGCGCGGCGGTGGATGAATTGCGCCCTTATGCGAGCGCGGCGACGGCGGTCGATGCCGATCTTCCTGCCAACGCCCTGACCTTCCGGCTGGCCTCCGGCCCTGCCGGTCTGGGGGTCGATCCCGCCACCGGGGCCATCGCCTGGACCCCGACCGAGGCCGACGGCCCGGGCAATTTCCCGGTGGTGATCGTAGTGACAGATTCCAATCCCGCGGCCATCAACGAAACCGCGTTGTCGGCGACCAACTCCCTGGTCATCACCGTGCGCGAGGTCAACCGCGCTCCGACCATGCCGGTGTTGAGCGACGCAAGCATTCCGGAGGGTGCCAGTTTCAATCAGTTGTCGATCGCGAGCGATGCCGACCTGCCAGCGAACGAAATCACTTACTCACTGATCGGCGCGCCGACGGGGATGTCCATCACGCAGGGTGGGTCGATCTCCTGGGGGAGCACCGAAGCGGATGGACCGTCCACGAATGTGATTTCCGTGGTGGCCCGCGACAACGGGACGCCGGCGCTGAGCGTCACCAACACGTTTACCCTCGTGATCACGGAGGTGAACAAGGCGCCCGTGCTGACCGTCCCCGCCGAGCAGGTCGTCGCGGAGCTGTCGCCCCTGGCCGTTAGCGCCACCGCCACCGACGCCGACCTTCCCGCGAATCCGCTGACCTTCAGCCTGCTGAATGCGCCTCCCGGCATGACCATCCAGGCGGGCACGGGGGCCATTGCATGGACCCCGACCGAAGGTCAGGGGCCCTCGACGAATGTCGTCTCCGTGGTCGTGACCGATTCGAATGCCGCGGCCGGAGCCGGGGCGAGCCTCAGCGTGACCAACCAGATCCGGATCGTGGTCACCGAAGTGAACGCCGCGCCGACTCTCGCCCCGATCGCGGAGGTCTCCGTGCACTATGGCTCGCCGGTGGCGGTGACCGCCGTGGGGTCCGACGCGGATCTTCCCGCCAACGCGTTGACCTATGCCCTCGTCCAGGGACCGACCGGCCTCACCGTGGACGCGGCCTCCGGGCTGATCGCGTGGACACCGGTGCAGTCGGACGTGGGCAGCCATGCGGTCACCGTCAAAGTGAGCGACAGCGGCGCACCGGTGTTGAGCGCGGAAGTCACGTTTGAAGTGACGGTGTTCGGTGCAGGCGCGCGACTCGCCATCGCGCCGCTCGCCGCGGGCCTGATGCAAATCACCAGCACGGGCGAGGTCGGTCTCGACTACGAGTTGCAGGCCACCGGCGATCTTTTGGTGTGGCAGCGTCTGGTGGATTTCCGCATGACCGCCGCGCCCCATGTTTACATCGACCCGCAGGCCGCGGCGAACCCGGTCCGGTTTTACCGTCTGAAGCTGGTGAACGAGTGAGGGGAAGAGGTGGGGCGCCACGTCCCGGTGGCGCCGCGGGGTGTGGTGAAGGGATGGGGTGAACGGGATGAGCGGCTCGGCAGGGACGCCCCACCCCACCTGCTGGCGAGCGCCTGTGCGTTCAAATGGGCATTGCCAGTGTCCGGCGCACGCTCCTACCCTGCCGTCCAACCTCACTTGTTCGAGAGCCATGCGAGAGCTATTGCGTCCATCCAGCGGGCGCCCGGCGAAAAGCCGGGTGCGTGCAGCGTTTACACTGATTGAGTTGCTGGTGGTGATTGCCATCATCGCGATCCTGGCGAGCATGCTGCTGCCCGCGCTTTCCAAGGCGAAGCTCAAGGCCCACGGCATCAAGTGCGTGAGCAACCTGCGCCAACTCCAGCTGGCGTGGGTCATGTATGCCGACGATCACGATGACCGCCTCGCGCCGAACCTGCTCGGCAACACCAATGCGTGGATTGGCGGGTCCGTGAGTTCGCTGCCGGGCGCCACGAACCTGAACGACATCAAGAACGGCCGCCTGTTCCCGTACAACAACTCGTACGAGATCTACCGGTGCCCGTCCGACATCGCGTTCAAGATCGGTGGACGCAACGTGGTGCGCGTCCGCAGCGTGTCGATGAACGGACGCATGGCCGGCGATCCCGTGGCGGAGTTTGTGAATCCCGGCGTGCCCTTCTTCCGCAAATCCACCGACATCAACAAACCCAGCCCTTCGCAAGCCAACGTGTTCATTGACGAGGACAAGGACAGCATTGACGACGGCTTCTTCGCTGTGCGCGCCCTTCCCAACGTCTGGCTTTGGCAGAACACGCCCGCCAGCCGGCATGGCAAGGCCGGGCTGGTCTCCTTTGCCGATGGACACGCCGAGCTCTGGCGCTGGCGGGAGGGCACCACGATGAATCTGAAGGGCTTGGACCGGCCGGCCCGCGTCGGCGACCGCGATCTTCAGCGCTTTAAGGACGCTACCTACCAGCCGTGAGCTGGCGCCCCGTTCCGGGCGTTTCCTGGTCCGACCCCAAACCCGCCTTCCGGGCGGGTTTCGTCGTTTGGTGGGTGGGATAGGATTGCAGATCATTCCGTTCGACCCGGGCCCTGCTGGGCGGCGCCGCGGGAATCCGCTTCAATCAGCGCATGCCAAGTCCTGCCAACGGCTCGTCACGACGCGTGGCGCTGGTCACGGGAAGTTCTACCGGATTGGGTCGTGCCATGGCCTTCGCGCTGGCCCGAAAGGGGGCGGCTGTCGCGCTGAATTACCTCAACAACGAGTCGCGCGCCGCGCTGGCGCTCGAGGACCTCAGGACGGCGGGCCATTCGGCCGAGCTGTTTCGTGCCGATGTCACCGATGAGGCGGCCATCCGGAAGCTGGTGGCCGACTGCGCAGCGCGGTTGGGGCCGATCGACATCCTCGTTTTGAACGCCACCTGCGATCAGCCGATGAAACCGGTCGAGGAATACGAGTGGGCGTTCGTGCAGCGTATGCTCGATTTCTTTGTGAAGAGCCCGTTCCTGCTGACGCAGGCCTGCGTGGCGCACATGAAGGCACAGCGCTGGGGGCGCATCATCAACATCGGATCCGAAGTGGTGGCGCGCGGCGTGCCGAACTTCAGCGCCTACGTGGCCGCCAAGGGCGGGCAGAACGGGTTGCACCGCAGCCTGGCCGCGGAACTCGCGCCGTTCGGTATCACGGTCAACATGGTGGCCCCGGGT
>CAZYJB010000428.1:0-4610 GCA_964647675.1 uncultured Verrucomicrobiota bacterium
GGTCCCCGAAGTCGGGCCCCTCTGCCTCCTTGTCGAGAAGATGGCTCAGGAACTCATTCTCGCCGAGCCGGGCAGGGACGACGGCCTGCTTCCCTGCAATAGCCTGCTCGCGGAGGTCGAGGACGCCGCCCGCCGGCACGCGCTGCCGGCGCCGCTGGGCGATGCCCTGGCGCTGGGCCGGCAGTGGATCGACGACCTACTCGTGTTCGGGGCCTTCGACCCGGTTTCGCTCGCGCGCCTGCGCCACTGGGTGGCATGGATGCAGCGCGCGCTGAAGGCGGTTCAGGCCGGTTCGGAGTTGCCGGCCCCGTTGTCGACGGCCGCCGCCGTGGTCGCCGAGAAGGACGCACCAGTGGTGTCTTCCGTCTCGCCCATCACGGCGACAGAACCGGACGAGCCGATGGTTTTGAGCCTGGAAAGCGACGGGGAACTGCTGCGTGAGTTTTGCACCGAGTCGCACGAGCATCTGCAGAACATCGAGCTGGGCGTCCTGACGCTGGAGGACAACCCCGCCGACAACGCCACACTCCACTCCATCTTTCGCGCGTTCCACACCTTCAAGGGCGGCTCGGGATTCCTCAACCTTCGCCCCATCAACCGCCTCGCTCATGAGCTCGAGTCCCTGCTCGACCTGGCCCGCCAGCACCGCCTCACGATCGATTCCGCGGCCATCAATCTCATCCTGGCCGGCGGCGACACGCTGAAGCGTTTCGTGGCCGAGATCGAAGCGCAGCTCGGCGGCCGGAACCCGGGCGTGCCAATTCTGATTCCCACTCAGGACCTGCTGCGACGGGTCACGGTCGTCGTCCAGGCGTCCGCCGCGAGTGCGTTCCCGGCCGAAGCGGCCGATGCCGTGGCGGTGGCCGCATCGGCGCCGACGGTGGCGCCGATGCCCGTTCATTCACCCGGCATCAACGAGGCGGTCGCCGACTTGTCCGCCGTGGCGGCTGAAATCGCGTCCCAGGCAGCGCTTCCCGCCGGACCCGCAGCAATCACGGCACCCGCCGCGCCTGAAGCGGTGTTCGAGTCCGCGCCGGGCGCGAGGTCCGGGGGCAGTGCCACCGTGAAGGTGGACACGCTCAAGCTGGACAGCCTGGTCGATCTGGTGGGCGAGATGGTCATCGCGCAGTCGATGGTCATGCAGGACCAGGGCATCGCCACCCTCCAGAGCCCGCCGTTGACGCGCAATCTCGCGCAGCTCGCACGCATCACCAAGGAACTGCAGCGCGTCGCGATGTCGCTGCGCATGGTTCCCATTCGCGCCACCTTCGTTAAGATGACGCGCCTGGTGCGCGATGTGTCGGTGAAGGCCGGGAAATCTGTCGAACTCGAGATGAGCGGCGAGGACACGGAACTCGATCGCACGATCGTCGAGGAGATCAGCGATCCGCTGGTGCATATGATTCGCAACGCCGTGGATCACGGCATCGAGCCGGCGGAGAAGCGCCTCGCGGCCGGCAAGTCGCCGCGTGGCGTGATCCACCTGCGGGCGTTCCACCAGGGCGGCAACATTGTGATCGAGGTCGAGGACGACGGCGGTGGGCTGCCGCGCGAACGCATCCTGGCCAAGGCGGTGGAGAAAGGGCTCGCGCCCCGCGATGTCGAACTCACCGACAGCGAGGTGTTCGATCTCATCTTCGCACCCGGGTTTTCCACGGCCGAGAAGGTGACCGACCTTTCCGGCCGCGGCGTCGGCATGGACGTCGTGCGCCGGAATGTCGAGAAGCTCCGCGGCAAGGTGGAGATCCATTCCACGCGTGGCAAAGGCTCGCGGTTCACCGTCTCCCTGCCGCTCACGCTCGCGATCATCGATGGCATGATCGTCGGCATCGGACGGCACCGCTACATCGTACCCACACTCGCGGTGCGCGAGACCTTCCGTCCGACCGCCGACATGGTGTCCACGGTTCACGGCCGCGCCGAGATCGTGAACGTGCGCGGAAAGCTGATTCCGCTGCTGCGATTGCACGAGTATTTCGGCATCGAGTCCCGTGCCGTGCAGCCCACCGAGGGCATCGTCCTCGTCCTCGAGTCCGATCGTGAGCGTCGCTGCGTCCTGGTCGACGATCTCCTGGGGAAACAGGAGGTGGTCATCAAGAGCCTTGGCGAGACCTTCAAGCGCAGTCCGTCGGTCGCGGGCGCTGCCATCCTCGGCGATGGCCGGGTCGGGCTCATCCTCGACGTCGATGCGCTGGTCGGCTCGAAGGGGTCGCCGCGTTCCCTCGCGGCGTGAACCGGCACGATTCCGTAAGGTTGGTTCCAGAATCCGCCGATAACCCTGTCGGGCCGGCGTGTTCCCCGCTGTTGACAGACCCGCTACTCCCAGCCCTCCGGAAACCATGACTGAAGCCCCGTCCCCCGCTGTCACCAACGCCCGTGCCAAGGCGGGCAAGTACCTGACCTTCGCGCTCGGACGCGAGTCCTACGGCATCCAGGTCCTCAAGATCCGGGAGATCATCCGGTATACCGACATCACCGCCGTCCCGCAGATGCCGGGCCACGTCAAGGGGGTCATCAACCTGCGCGGCAAGATCATTCCGGTCATCGACCTGCGCATCAGGTTCGGTCTCGCGACCACCGATCCGACCGAGCGCACTTGCATCGTCGTGGTGCATGTCGGTTTCCCCGGTGGTACCAGCTCCCAGATGGGGCTCATCGTTGATGCCGTCGAGGAGGTCGCACTCATCGCCCAGGCAGACATCGAGGAGACACCTGATTTCGGAGGCTCCATCGACACCAAATGCCTGCTCGGCATGGCCAAGATCAAGGGCGTCGTGAAGACGCTCCTCGACATCGACCGCGTCGTCGCCAGCGAGGACTCGATGACCCTGTTGTCCTGACGGATCGACCGGAGAGCCTCGACCGCGCCTGACGGCCTGCGGTGGGCCTCCCGTCGGTCTCCCTCCGCCTGTCACCCCATGACACCTCTCCCCGCGCCGAACCGGTCCGCCAGCCCTCCGTCCGTCCTTCGAACAAAGGGCCGGACCCCGTCGACCCGCGAACCCGCCGAAGAGACGACGTGCCGCGAGATTCCGATTCTCCGCTGGGACGCGTCGCGGTGGGAGGCGGATTGCGAGGTGACGCCGGGGCCCCGCCGCCGTCGTCGCCCGCGCCGCCGCCGTCGCGCCACAGGAACGCCCCGCTTACCGCTGACTGCGCTCTCATCGCTCTCATCGCGCTCCGCCCCGCCTCGCAGCTGAGCGGTTCCGGCTCCTTCCTTCCTTCCGTTCCTCCCCTCCCGCCTCAGCGGCGTCCGACGGTGAGTTTTGTTTTGCGCTCCCTGTTCGATCCCGACTAGTACGGGAGCCGGACGCAGAACGGGCGCCTCGATTTCCAGTCGTTCCCGGGAAGCGTCTCATGCCGAACCGTCATCCGCCCATGGGGAACTCGAATTTGACCACCATCCAGGCGCGCGGGTCGCTCGCGGACCCGGGCGTTTTGGGGCCCGATGCAGGTCAGCAAGGCGCTCTGAAGGCGCTGGATTTGGCGCTGCCGTGGCGCGCCATTCTCGACGCCGCGCCGGGTCCGATGCTGGTGGTTGATGACGGCGGCGTGGCGCTGGCTCTCAACGCCGCGGCCCGCCGCCTCGCGGCACTTCCGGAAGGCTCCCTGCCTCGACGCTCTCTGCGTGATCTGGTCCAAACGCTGGAGGCGCCGCCCGGTGCCGGCAGCCCCGATGCCTTTGCCTTTGCCGCCTGGGCGCTCGCGACGGGCGCAAGCCGCGGTGCGTCCGTTTCCCGCGAATGGCGGCTCGGTTGGACGCGCGACGGTGCGAAGGCGGAGGAGGGTGTCTTTCAGGTGACGGCCACGCCGGTCGGCTTGGGGCAGGATCTCACGGGAGTGGTCCTCGCGTTCACGGAACTCGGTCCGGTACGCCTCCTCGAAGACCGCGTGCGGGAGCAGTCCACCCTGCTGGCGACCTCCAACGACGCGATCTGCGTGATGGACCTCGACGGGGTGATCCAGTTCTGGAACCGCGGCGCCGAGCGACTCTATGGCTGGCAGTCGGCCGAGGTCATCGGGAAGGAGATGGCCGACGTGGTGTTCGGCGGATCCCGCCCGATGTGGCAGAATATCCGGCGCCTCGTCACGGAGGAGGGATTCTGGGACAGCGAACTGCTCCAGTGCCATCGCAACGGTCAGCAACTCATCATCGAGGCGCGGCTCAGCCTCGCGCGTGATGCCGCAGGCAAGGCGCGTTCAGTGGTCATGATGACGTCGGACCTGACCGAACGCCGGCATCTCGAGCGCCAGCTCATGCGGGCGCAGCGGCTGGAGAGTCTCGGCACCATGGCTTGCGGCATCGCGCATGACTTGAACAACGTGCTCACCCCGGTCCAGATGGTCGTGGACCTGCTGCGGCCGTCGGTGGCGGGATCGGATGGCGAGCGCTTCCTGGAATTGCTGCAGCGCAGCGCACGGCGTGGGGCCGACATCATTCGGCAACTGCTTCTGTTCGGCCGCGGTCTTGAAACGGCCCACTCGGAGATCGATCTCACCTACCTCGTCAAGGAGACGGTGAAGATGATGCGCGAGACGTTCCCGCGGTCGATTCAGGTTTCGTCGGAGTTGCCCGAGTCCCTGTGGCCGGTCGTGGGTGACACCACGCA
>CAZYJB010000429.1:0-4607 GCA_964647675.1 uncultured Verrucomicrobiota bacterium
GCCTGCCATGGCTCCCAGCAGTGCTTCGCGGGTTGGCGCGGGAAGCGTGGCGCCGCGTCGGCCCCCGAATGCCGGCACCACCGATTCCACGAGCGGCGCCGCGGTGCGACCCAGCTGAGCCACGAGATTCGCCGCGCGGATGCGCGCCTCCTCGGAACCTCCGGCGAGATCCGTGCGCAAGGCTTCCCAGAGTGCTTCGGGAGGAGGACGCAGGAGGGATAATTCGCGGGCCGCGGCCTTCTCCAGCGCTTCGGGTCCCCGACGCCAGTTGGTCAGCAGCATCGCCACCGTTTCAGGACCGTTCCGGTGGAGCCTGGACACCGCCCCCAGCGCGGCGGCGCGAACCTCGACCTCCGGATCTTCCACGGCCAGACGTCGCAGTTGCGGCAAGGCAGCCTCGGCTGAAGCCCCCATCTGACCGAGAGCGCCCGCGGCCCTCTGGCGCAAGGCCGCCGACCCGGAACGCTCCAACACCTGCTGGACAGCCACCGCGGCCGGCGCGCGCAGCCCGACGAGGGTCTCGATCACCGCATCGCGAACCTCGGCGCGCGAATCGTCCAGCAAACCGACCAACGCCGGCAGCGCGGGCAGTGCCAGTTCCCCGGTGAATCCCAGCGCCAGCGCACTTCCGGCGCGCACCGACCATTTGGAATGCACCAGGCCGTTGGTGAGGTGGGGAACCGCCGCCGCGCCGATGGCGCCCAGCGCACTTGCCGTCCGGAGCAGGGACTGCATGCCCTGCCGTTCGCGGCGGAACGGCTCCCAGGCTTCCAGCTCCTTCCAAAGGGCGGGCAGTGCCGGTTCCGCGGCGGGGCCGAGATTGGCGATCGCGGTGACCGCCCCGAACCAGACCTGCTGCTGGCCATCGCCCAGCGCCTCGATCAACTGGGGCAACGCTTCCCGAGCATTCACACCGGGGCGGCTCAGCTGGTAGGCCGCCTCGCGTTTCACATCGCGGTCCGACGAAGCGAGATCCCGCGCATACTCGGCCACGCTTTTGCCGGGCGGGTCAGCGGCTTGGGCCAGGATACCGCAAGTGAGTCCCCACGCGGCGAGCCAGAGAGACGCCCGAAGGGCAACCGGGCGACCGAACGCCCTGGACGCAGCGGGGGCCGGCATGCCCGTCAACCCTCGAGATAACGGAGGCGCCCGGTGCTGTCGCCGAACCGCTCCTCGTTGGCGCCCGCGCGATCCAGCAGGGAGAGGAACAGGTTGCACATCGGCGTCTCCGGGGTGTAGCGGATGTGGCGCCCGGGCAATACGGTGCCGCCGCCGCGGCCAAACATCGCGATGGGAAGATCGTCGTGATTATGGCGGTTGCCATCGCTGATGCTGGACCCGTAGACCACGAGCGACTGATCCAGCAGATTCCCGTCGCCCTCGGGGGTGCTGCGCAGGCGCTCGAGCAGGTAGGCCAGTTGCCGCGTATGGAACTGGTTGATGCGGCTGATGCGCTGCTGCTTGTCGGGATCGTTCTCGTGATGAGACAGCGTATGATGCCCGTCCTTCACGCCGATGAACGGATACGGCTTGTTGCTGCCTTCGTTGGCAAACATGAAGGTTGCCACCCGCGTCGTGTCGGTCTGAAACGCGAGCACCATCATGTCCGAAAGCAACTGCAAGTGTTCCTCATAGCTCGAGGGCACTCCCTCCGGCAGCTCGACCTCCGGGACCCCCGTCGGCCGCTCGGTCACTTCTCGTTCGGCACGCTCCACGCGTTGCTCGATCTCACGCACGGCGGTCAGGTACTCGTCGATCTTCTGGCGATCCCGTCCGGAAACCCGTGACGATATCGACCGCGCATCTTCGTAGACCAGATCGAGGATGCTGCGCTGATGCTTGAGGCGCTTGGCCATGCCCTCGGCTCGGGCCCGATCAGGTCCCGCGCCGAACATGCGCTCGAAGACGGCGCGCGGGTTAATCTCCTTGGCCATGGCCGTGGCCTCGTTGCGCCAGGAAATGTTGTTCGAATAGGCGCAACTGTAGCCGGAATCGCATTTGCCGGCCTGCCGACCCGGCTCCGCACCGATTTCCAGGGACGGCAGCCGCGTCTGCTGTCCGATCGCGCCCGCCGCCACCTGGTCCACCGAAACGCCGGCGCGAATCTGCGATCCCTCGCTCTTGAGCGCCTGCGACCCCGTCAGCCAGCTCGCCGCCGCCCGGGCGTGATCGCCCGCGCCGTCACCGTTGGCACGGCCCTTGTCATGGGTCAACCCCGTGAGCACGAGCATGTCGCGACGGAACGACGCCAGGGGCTGGAGAACTTTCGGAAGTTCGGTCAACGCGCCCTCGTAGGTGGGCGTCCAGTCCGGCATGTGAATCCCGTTGGGCACGTAAATGAACGCCAATCGAACGGGAGCGGATCCGGAAACCGAAGCGGCGCGCAGCGGGCTCAGTGACTCGAGAAGCGGCAGCGCAACGGAGGCGCCGAGTCCCTTCAGGAACGTCCGCCTAGCGAGGAAGGAGGGCATGTTGTGAGCCATGGATATCCGGGGTGGTCTGGGCGTGGGACGGTTGTCGTTTTAGGAACGGGTCGCTGGCCACGATCTCTAACACGAGAGCGGAAAACTTAAAGTCATTCTTTGCAGCCGCGGCCACAATCCGCTTCACCTCGCGGCGATCATAGCCCTCGAGACCGCGTCCGAGCGCATAGGTCAGCAATTGAGACGTCAAAGCGCGCGGGAAATCCTCACTTTGCGCCACGACCGACTTGAGACCCGCCGCGCCTTCGATCTTCCGGCCGCCCGGCAACTCCGCCGCGTTGTCGATCGGGTGGGGACCGTCCTGACTCCGCCACACCCCGATGCCGTCGAAATTCTCGAGGGCGAACCCGAGGGGATCCATTTTCTGGTGGCACACCATGCAATCGGGCTTGCTGCGGTGCAGCTCGAGGCGCTGCCGGAGGCTGGCGGTCTTCGAAGCCGCCTCCCCTTCCTCGATCTGCGGCACATTCGGCGGCGGCGGCGGCGGTGGCGTGCCCAGGATCTGCTCCAGGATCCATTTGCCGCGCAGCACCGGCGCGGTGCGCGTCGGGACGGAAGTCACGGTCAGCACACTTCCCATGGTCAGGATGCCGCCGCGCTGGGACCCGGCCGGCAGGGTGACGCGCTGAAAAGTCTCCCCGCTGATTCCGGGGATCGAATAGTGCCGTGCGAGCGTCTCGTTGACGTAGGTGAAATCGGCGTCGATGAGATCGCGGATGCTGCGGTCGCTCTGCACGATCTCACCGAGGAAGAGTTCAGACTCCGTCCGCATGGCGTCGCGCAGCGCCGGGCTCCAACTGGGGAAGACCGACGGGTCCGGCTCCGACTCGTCGAGATTCCGGGTCTGCAGCCACTGGCTTCCGAAATTGCGCACCAGCGCGCGCGCCTTCGGATCCTTCAGCATGCGCAGGACTTGCCCGCGGCGCCCTTCCGCATCCGACAATTCGCCGCGCGCGGCAGCCTCGAACAACGCGTCGTCCGGCATGCTGCTCCACAGAAAGTAGGAAAGGCGCGCGGCGATCTCATAGTCCCCGAGGTGCCGGATGGCTCCTGCTTCGAGCGGTGACGGATCCATCTCCCAGCGGAAGAGAAAGGCCGGAGAGACGAGCACAGCAGTCACAGCGAGTTGCATCCCACGCTCGAAGGTCTCCCCGTCCTTCATCGCCCCTTCGACCAGGCCCACCAAACGTGCGATCTCCCGTTCCTGCGCCGGTCGGCGAAAGGCCCGCGTGGCAAAACGTCGGAGCGCCTCGGATGCCGCCTCGCGCTCATGACCGGGTTGTGGGCGGGTCGGAAGAATCCGGCGATGCGCTTCGGAGTATTCGACCGGCGCCGCGCCCAGCGGGCCGGCGACCTCGAATCCAGTCAGATAGAGATTGCGGTCACCATCGCTGTTGAAGTTGTTCAGGTACGACACCCCGAGTTTGCGGGTGCCGGCGTCCAGATGGACACGCACTTCGACGACCTCGTGCCGATCGGCCTGGGCGCGCACGGAGTGGGTGTGCACCGACTTGCCCTCGACACTGACTCCGATGCGCGGCAGCTCCGGTCCCGCCTGATCTCCATAGGTCGTCAGTCGCAGCGCGTACTCGCCCGCTTCGGCGACGGCGAATTCGGTGAGAATCTCCCCTTCCCGGAAGAATCCCCACACGTTGTCCTCCACCGT
Organism: uncultured Verrucomicrobiota bacterium; assembly: GCA_964647675.1. Taxonomy (GTDB): domain Bacteria; phylum Verrucomicrobiota; class Verrucomicrobiia; order Limisphaerales; family CAIMTB01; genus CAIMTB01. The sequence goes on from CAZYJB010000429.1 coordinate 4,150, forward strand.
CGAGACGCCATCGGACTTGGAAGAGAACTGGTTGGCGGGAATCCGTTTCACCCGTTTGAGCGCCGGGTCTTGGGTCTCGATCACCTTGGAAGCGATTTCCTCCGCCGCCGCGAGGTACTTCTCCATCAGCATGGGCGGCAGGGAGAGCACGGAACCGATATTGTCGAAACCGTAGCCCGATTCGTCGTTCGGGAAGGCCTCGTGCGCATCGTAGTCCATGCCGGTCAGATCGCGCACCGTGTTGCGGTACTCGTTGCGGTTCAGACGTCGCGAGGTGACGAGGCCCGGTTTGGCGGGCAGCGACGCATCCACTTTTTCGATGGTGGTGCCGATCCACTCCGACACCGCGAGCCGCACGGATTCTTCCGGCTGCTATGCCACGGCGACCGGCGAGATCTAGACTCTGTCCCCGCGCGGCGCCCTTCCGATCTGACCCCGATGCGCGCCCCAATCGGAGG
>CAZYJB010000430.1:0-4594 GCA_964647675.1 uncultured Verrucomicrobiota bacterium
GCACCCCTCCTCGAGAATGCGTTTGGACTTCGGGCAGTCGTAGGGTGCGGTGGCGCTGTAGCTGCCGAGCACCGGGAGTTTGACGGCGACCTCCTCTGTCTTGCCCGCGCGCCACCGGGACACTGTGAGTCTTCCTCCGCCGGCTTCCGTTTCAGCGGAGGTGAGTGCTTTGCCGAACTCGGTGCGCGGGTCGTAGGAAAACGCCTTGCCGCCAACTCCGAGAAGGACGTCGCCGACAAGGAAGACGCCATCGGCGGGAGAACCCTTCTCCACTCGGGTGATGGATATCTGTCGCGCATCGGTGGTCACCATCTGGTCGCAGAACATCCATCCGCGCAGCCCTGTTGGACCGAGGTTCCAATCATGCTTTGCGCCTGCGGGAATGGCATCGCCCCGGGTGAAGTCGGGTTGGGCCGGGTTGCGCTGCGGCGTGGCGGCGGACACGCTGGCGGGAGCTGACAGCAGCGCGGCAGCCACGAGTGACGTCAGGGACTTGAGCGTGATGGATGGATTCATGGGAGCGCTCATCGCGGCACTTGTTCCGGGACGGAAGCGGAGGGGGGTTGGGTCGCTGCAGCGGCCTTTGCGGCGGGCAGAAAGTGTGGTCGAAGTCGCAGGGTGACGGTTGAACCTACGGCAGGCAGGTTCGTGGCGTTCACCTGCCACAGGAGCGCTCGGGTGTCCTGGCTGTGAATCGCCGGCAGACAAAGCAATTCGTCGCCGAAGGTCGAAAGAGAGATCACGTTTCCACTTTCGTCGCTCGAGTATCGGCGTGGCCCGGGCCCGTCGCCATCCAAGACGGAGCCGGCAAACAGAAAAGTGTGTGTCGGGAGCCTGGCCGCCTGGTCCGCAGCGGTGGAGTCATCGGACCGATTGCTGGATCGGACGATGAAATCGCTGATGGGGTGCTCGACCATCTTCCCGTCCTTGTCCTCGAGCACCAGAAACACGTCCACCGGCCCGCCGCTGGGCGGCACGTCAAACCAGCGCTCAGGTTGATCCCCGAGCTGCTGACGCGTTGCCGGCGTTCCGGGTTTGGCGCCCAGCAACAGGAGCGCCGCGTGAATGTGCATCGGCCTGGCCACCATCGCGACGATGGACTCATGCTCCTTGGTTCCCTTGGTGCAGGCCACCAACTCCAGCGCGCCCCGATGCAGGCAGACGGAACTTTCCACGTCCACGCACCGCTCCTGAACGTTGATGGTCACCCCTGGGAACGTGAGTTTCGGGAAGGCCGCTTGAAGGGCGGCGTTCGTGGTGCGCCCGGCGGCTTCCGGCCGGTGGGAGGAAAGGGCCTCGGAAGTGGGCTCGGCCGCGCCGAGCACCACGCAGGGCATCGTCAGCGCTGCCCACAGCCTCACGAAACCGGCCGGCCTCTTTCTGTACTTTTGATGGTTCATTCTGTCCGCACCCGCTTCAGGAGCACACGGCCTGACTCCGTCGCAGCTCCCGTACGCACGCTGGCTGTGGCTTGGACTCCAAGGTTGTTCGCTCAAGGAGAGTCAGCAACCGGGCGACCTCCATCAATCTCAACCTGTGATTGGCGGTCGGGCAAACATCGGTCGGGAAGCGCATGGCGGGTGACCCTCAGAGACCGTCTGAAAGGTGAGTGGGGTCCTGCGGCGAGGGATCTCGGAGGGCGCCCGAGGCGGCGAGGCCGGAGCATCCCCGTCCCGCAGGCGCGGGATGACGGCCGAGCCATCGGACTTCAGGCCCGCGGCTCCACGCGCCGGATGTCTTTGAACTTGTCGAGGTCTCGGTCGAAGGACGCGACTCCGAAGCCGAAGTGTGCTGCGCGGGCGGCGAGCCAGGCATCTGCGAGATCCACATTGGCGGCGGCAAACCGCCGCAGGGCGTCGGTGACCATCCCCGCCTCCGTTACCTCTATTCCGGTATTCTGAATGACCGCCGTCAGCGCGGTCACTACGGCGGTACGATTCTGTTGGTAGCGCCCAACGAGCACATAAACCGTTTCAGCCACGGCCAAGCCGTCGAGGTGCAGCCGAAGTTCTCCGCGTTCCGCCGCTGCCAGCAGCGCAGTGGCCGCCCGACCCTGCTTCGCATCGTCCTGGACGACCTCGACCTGAGTCGCGGCGCCCTGACGGTGGAGGTCGAAGGGAACGGATCGAAGTGGCAACACGAGACCGACCTTCCTTTCGTGACGCTGCGGTTGCGCAGCGGCGGCCAGGCGGAGGTGGCGTCCACGTCGGCGATCTTCGCGGACTCGGAGGGCGTGGGGTCGCGATTGCAGGTGGGGACGCGATTGGTCGGCCTCGGGCGAATCGGCCCCGGCTCGACCTGGGAGTGCGCACAGGCGTTGCAATCCGGGGCTGTTCAGATCGAAGGCGGCACCTGGATCGTGCGCGGGACGTATGTGAACCAGGGGTCGGACCTGACGGTCACCGGCGGAGGAAGACTGAAGGCGCAGGCGATTCGTGGCGGCGAGTTTTCGACCCGGTCGGTGATCGAGGGATCGGGCAGCGTTGTGGAGGCTGTCGATCTGATCCGGCCGGTGGGCGGGGTCGAGATTGGAAGTGGTGGCGCCATGTCGGTGGCCTACGCCGAGTTGTTTGCGGGGGGCATCTCGGTGCAGACCGAGGGTGTATTTCGCGTGGCTGGCGATCTGTATGCGAACGCGGGCGTCTCGATCTTCAACCGCGGCAGCTGCTTGGCCGGCGAGGTATTCCTGGGGGACACGGCCGGGCGCTCCGGGTTCATGCAGGTGCGCGATGCCGGGAGTACCGCGGTGGTGGGTGGGGCGCTGGCGGTGGGGCAGGTGGGGGAAGGTCAGCTGAACGTGGTGAACGGCGGCCGGCTGGACTCAGGGCTGGCGGGTTTCGGAGTGCTGGCCGGGGCATCGGGGCAGGGGATGGTCAGTGGCGTCGGCAGCGAATGGTCTGTGAGACCGGTGGTGGGAGGCGGAGCGTTGCTGATTGGCGGCGCAGGCCGTGGCGAACTGCGCATCGACTCCGGCGGTGTGCTTCGCGTCACCGCGCTCGGCGACGTGGAGGTCGGGCGGGACGCGGCATCGGATGGACTCCTTCGCGTTGCCGGCGCAGCCAGTCACGCGGAGATGGACCTCGCGAATCTGCGGGTGGGCGCCGCGGGTCGGGGCCGTGTCATGATCGAGGATGCGGCTGGTCTCTCCGTTTTACGGTTGGTCGTGGGATCGCAGGGACATATCGACGGCCGAGGCGGGCGGACCAGGGTCGGCGGAAGCGAGTATCCCGGGGCGGGCGTTGTGCGGGTCGGAGCGGGGGGGCGCCTGATCGGCTCGGGGCGCGTCTCGGGCATCGTGGAGGTCGTCGCGGGTGGGGTTGTGTCGCCCGGAGCATCGCCTGGGCGATTGACCATCGACGGCGAGCTCCGTCTGCAAACGGGAAGTGGGGTGGAGATCGAAATCGGCGGTCCGGGAGTTGCGGTGGAGCACGACCCGGTGGACGTGAACGGGGCAGCGCGATTAGGAGGCGAATTGGTTCTGCGATTCGTGGACGGATTCGCACCGAGTCGTGGGCAGGCGTTCAATGTGTTGCACGCCACTGGGCTCGTGGAAGGGACCTTTGCGACGGTGCGCGTGGAGGGGCTGGAGCCTGGGTTCGTGCATCGCGTGGCCCGAGCCGAAGGCGGCCAGTGGCAGGTGATCGCGGAGAACGACGGCGTGGCATCGTCCCTGCCCGTCCTGGCGCATCGGCGCAGCGGGGGCGCGTTGGAGTTGTCCTGGTGGGTGACCGCGCGCGCGACTCTGGAGACGCGACCGCTAGCGGGCGGAGAGTGGGAGCCTGTGGCAGGTGTGGTGCAGGGGGTCGGGGATCGGAACGTGCTCCAAGTGTCGCTGGATGGACCAGGCCGGATCTTTCGGCTGCGGCGTTAGCGGCGTGCGCCGTCGCGCGCCGGTGTGCGCGGCGCTTGCGCAGGCATCGGAAGGATTGAGGCGCGCGGTGGGAGTGTGGTGAACTGCGGGCGTCACATGCGCCTGATTCTTCCTCTCCTGGTGGCCGCACTGGCGGCGTGCGGTTGTGCAAGTTCGTCGTCCCGGACCACGGCGTCCCCCGGCCGCTGGAGGCCGTTGTTCGACGGCCACTCGCTCGAGGGCTGGGTACAACGCGGAGGCTCCGCCCTTTACCGCGCGGACAAGGGCCAGATTGTGGGAACGTCGGTACCGAACACCCCGAATTCCTTCCTCTGCACGTCGCGCGAGTACCGGAACTTCATCCTCGAACTGGAATTCAAGGTCGCCACGAACCTGAACTCCGGCATTCAGATCCGCAGCCAGCAGTCGGGGGCGGAGCGCGAGATCACCTGGGCGGGGAAACAGATCAAGATCGCGGCCAACTGGGTGCACGGCTATCAGGTGGAAATTGATCCGAGCGCCCGCGCCTGGACCGGTGGGATTTACGACGAGAGCCGCCGCGGGTGGCTCAACGATCTCAAGAACAATGAACCCGCGCGCAAGGCGTTCAAACAGGGGGCCTGGAACCAACTGCGCGTCGAGGCGCGTGGCCCGTCGATCAGGACGTTCCTCAACGGAGTGCCGGCCGCGGACCTGCAGGACGACCTGACCCCGGCGGGCTTCATCGGGCTGCAGGTGCATGGC
>CAZYJB010000431.1:0-4593 GCA_964647675.1 uncultured Verrucomicrobiota bacterium
GGATGGGGGGCCGTGGCATTTCCGCTGGCGGCGGCCCTGCTGCCTGCCGTGGTTTGGCCATCCGGCCAGCCTCCGGGCATCCAAGCGCTGCTCCGGGGTGGGGGAATGGCAGCCTTCCTCTCGTTCGGCATGCTGGCGGTGTTCTACGCGGTGGCCCCGGTGCTTTCGTCGCGCTATCTGTATGATTTCTCCACGGCCGAATCGCTGGGTTGTACCGCGGTTGTCCTGTGGTGCGTCGTGATGGGAGCGCGGCACGGACGGACGCTGGTGGCGCTCGCTCTCGCGTGCCTGCTCCCGGCTGGTGTGGTGAGACCGTTTCAGGATGTCTTCACCAACTACGGCGGCCCAGGCTCGAATGACTGGCATGGGTTCTCGGAGCTCCTGCGTCGGGAGGCACCCATCTGGGTGTCCAGGAAGTTAGGACTCGAGCGCCCTGAATGGGACTTGGCCGGCTGTTACTCGAATCGACGTCGGCGTTTCGACGAAGACCGTTCGCTTCTGGTGCCGTACGATGGTTTTGGCTGGGACAGCACCAGCGGCGCCGTCGCTCGAGTGACGAGTCATTTTGTATACGACACGAGACATTTGGAGTTTTCGGGAGTCCTGGCTGGCGGCCCTGATATTGAAGGCCGACCAGCGACCGCGCCCGAACTATTGGTGGCTGACGGGCGAGCGACAGTGAATGCGGTGGAGATCGACGGCGAGGCCATCACTGTTCGAGCGACGCTGGATGGTCGGGGTGGGCCGAATCAATGGGACGTCGTGTTCGTTCGCTGGCCGGTGGATTGGATGGACCGGGGCGGGCGCGAGGGATTTCGCCTCCGGGAGGTTCGATGGAACCGATGACGCGAGGATGTTGCGATGGCAGGAGAGGCAGGCTTCCGGGCGGGGAAACCGCGCGGAAGTTCGTGAACGGATTTACGTTGGTCGAACTCTTGGTGACGATCAGCGTCGTCGCGATCCTGGTGTCCCTGCTGCTTCCTGCGCTGGCTGGCGCTCGGCGAAGGTCTTCGGATGCGCTTTGCCTGTCGAATCTGCGAGGCATTGCCACGGCCATGGCCCTCTATCTGGGTGACCATACCCGCTTTCCATTGGGGATTTCCCGTCGGGACTCCTTAGGCGCGCCGGCCGGCTCCAATGCCATGCCCTCCAGCTACTGGTTGTTTAGTGATGCGGTCGGGGGAGCGGACGGCAGGCATCCCGGGTCCCCGCCGTCGCGGATCCGCCCCTTGGCGCCTTATAGCACGCCCAAGCTGTTTCTGTGTCGCGAAGACGTGGGCTTCGACCTGCGCGGAACGGGGGGGCCCAAGGTGACGCCCTCGCAGTTCGCGTTCACGGGAACCAGCTACAGCTACAACGCCGGATTCACCGGCGAGGAACCGACTTGGATGATTGATAACAAGCCATTGAACTGGGTGCGGTCACCGTCCCGATACGTGCTGATCTACGACCGGCCGGCATCGGTCTTCTATCCTGGAAACGATCAGAATCGAACGTGTGTCTATTGGCATCGATCGAAGCGGCCCGGATCAGCGATGGGATATCATGACGAAGAATACGGACCGCGCTTTGCGGGCGTCGGGTTCGTGGATGGGCACGCGAAACTGATTAACTTCACGGGCTTCTACAATTCCCAGCCTGCTCCCGAACATTGCGACTGGAGGCAATAGCGATTTGCGACGAGACCTTATGAAGACGATTTGCCCCCCCCCGATCCGTGCGAGGTTGTCGAGCGATGTCGCCCATGCCTTTCGGTCCTTATGCCCGTCTACAATGAAGCGGGAACCGTGGCCCGGGCGGCGCGGCAGGCCTTACGCCAGCGTCCGGTGGCGCAGTTGGTCGTGGTGGACGACGGCTCGACCGACGGCACGTGGAGCGAGCTGTGCCGATTGGCGCAAGAGGATCCCAGGGTTCAGGTTCTGAAGCTGGATCTGAACGGCGGGAAGGGAGCCGCCATCCGGCACGGGCTCCGGCAGGTGAACCAGGAGTTCGTGGTCATTCAGGATGCCGATTTGGAATACGATCCGGCCGACTATGAGACTGTCATGGAGCCCTTGTATTCCGGGCTCGCCGACGTGGTCTACGGAAGCCGGTTCCTCGGAGGGTGCCATCGCGTGCTTCAATTGTGGCACCGGTGGGCGAACGGGGTGCTCACTTTCCTGTCGAATCTCGCCACCAATCTCTGTCTCACGGACATGGAAACCGGGCTCAAGGCGTTCCGGAGCGGGGTGCTCAAGCGGCTTGCCTTGGAAGAGAATCGGTTCGGCTTCGAACCGGAGGTAACCGCGAAACTGGCCAGGATGGGGGTGGCGATCTATGAAGTTCCCGTCCGCTACCACGGTCGCACGCGTGCGCAGGGAAAGAAGATTGGATGGCGCGATGCCATCAGTGCCGTCCGCTGCATCGTGAAGTACTCGTTCGCTTCGCGCACCGAACGCCAGCCGGTTCCGGTGGTTCCGGAGCTCGTCTCGCCCCGACTGCCCGTGCGCGAGACCGGTGGCTGAGCTCTGGCGGTACCGCGCTGCGGTTGAAGGTACGAACTGGGGGTTGGATCGGGCGCACGGGCTTCGACGCGCCCGCGACCGGCGGTCGCCGGTCGTTTCGTTGAAGTCGCGGTTCAGAGCAGCAGCATGAAGTTCCATCGGGCACCGCCTGCACCGCTGCGGGCGTGTCGGAGGGATCGAGAGCGAGGCGGAGCGCACGATGATGCGCCACCGTTCGCGCCTCGCGCTCACCCACCCGCTTCCACCTGGGGCACAGCGAGAGTGGACGGCTGGGCCTCGGTGTTGCCCGGGCGGTGATCGTGGATGATGCAGTGCACGAAGTGCAGCTTGGTCACCACCGGTCCGTTCATCACGAAGGGGTAGATGTCCGGCCGCCCCATGCTGCGCGCGACCTCGTTCAGGACGGCCGTCAGCAGAACCCACGCATTGATCCTGCCGAGGAAGGCTTCGCCCACGGCGGCCGGTTCCTTCTCATACAAGACGTCGGCGGTGAAAGGATCGATGTGCAGCGAACCCGGCGAGGTGCTGAGCTGGTAACTGGTCGCGGTCTCCAAGGTCGCGGTCAGGTGCAGGTAGTGTGCGAACGACTCAGCCCAGTCCTCCCACGGATGCGATGAGGCGTAGGCACTGATGAATCGCGTGCGCCAGTCCGGCTGGGGTCCGGCCGCGTAATAACGCCCCAGCGCCGCGCCGTAGTCGGTTTCTTCGGATCCGAACAAGGCCCGGAACTTCATCAGCCAGGGAGTGTCCCGGACCAGAACGTCCCAGTAATAGTGCGCCAGTTCGTGGCGCAGGTGCCCGACGATGGTGCGGTAGGGTTCGCCGAGGTTCTCGCGGAAGCGCTCGCGGTAATCGTCGTCGGCCTCGGCGACGTTGAGCGTGATCACGCCGTCGGCGTGGCCGGTCAGGACGACCGGTCCGTCGGGCAGCGCCTCGAGCAGGTCAAAGACCAGACCCCCCGGGTTGGCGTCCACCTTGACCTCGATCGGCAGTCCCAGGCCCTGCAGGGCGAACAGGACGCCGCGCTTGGCGGATTCGATCGTGCGCAGGCGTTCCGGATTCCGGGGCCGATCGAGGGCGGGAACGGTTCGCGTCAGCCGGCAGCAGAGGCAGATCTCGTTGGATTCTTCGATGGGTACGAGCCAGTTGCAGTGCGACGCCTTCCCCCGGTTGGCGCAGAAGCGAAACTCCCGCGCGGGCTGGCGTGAGTCGCGCGCGAGCTGCCAACGGCCCGCCTCGCGGGCGGGACGCAACGCGGACAACTCGAGGGAGGCAGGATCATAACCCACGCTGGACCCGCACTTGAGGCATTCCTGGTTGTCGAAGAAAAGTGGCTGTCGGCAGGAACATTGAAACGTCTTCATGGCGGTTGGCAGGTGTGGGATCCCCTTCCCGCTCCGCCTTAGCATTCGCGCTGCGACGTGGGAAGCGCGGGACGGGAAGTTGCCCATGAATCTCGGGCAAGGAAGGACGAACGCTCGAGGGCGGATGAGGAGCGTGAGGCCCGGGCGACCGGCGTTGGCGACCGGGATTGCCGAAGCAGTCTTGCGCCGCCTGCACGGCGGCGGCTACGGGACGGGACGACGGCGAGATCGTTGTTGCGGTCCGCGAGGTCCACGACTGGAGTCGGCGCATGTCAATGACCGCCACGCCGGCCTGCACGCCCCCGCCGCCGTACTATGCCGTCATCTTCACGTCACTGCGCACGGAGGGCGATCACGGGTATGGGCGGATGGCAGAGCGCATGGTCGAACTGGCCAGCATGCAACCGGGATTCCTCGGTGTGGAAAGCACCCGTGATCCAGGCGGACTGGGAATCACGGTCTCCTATTGGGAAAGCGAGGAGGCCATCCGCGCCTGGCGCGAGCAGGCGGAGCACCGCGTCGCGCAGGAGTTGGGTCGCACGCGCTGGTATTCCAATTTTCATCTGCGCATCGCGCGCGTGGAACGCGCCTATGGACCTCCAGGTCGTGGAAAGTGACGGAATGACCGGACCCGGGTGCCGCCTCGGCGTGGATCGCGCGTGCGGGACTGTCACGACCCCGGGTTCCGGCGGAAACGCAACGGAAGAATCTGTTCCTGGCGTCAT
>CAZYJB010000432.1:0-4582 GCA_964647675.1 uncultured Verrucomicrobiota bacterium
GTTGCAGGGATCCTTGAAGGTCAGCCACGGATGGCCCGTCTCGAAGAGCGCCTCGAGCATCTTCTTCCAAAGGGCGAGGACGCGAACCTTGCGGGCGAAGAGCGAGCCCTGCTCGGCGAGCGCTTCGTAGTGGCGGTAACGCTCCTCGAAGGCGCGCCCATACAGTTCGGCGAGCTCGGGCGTTTCGTTGCTGCGGAAGAGCGTCCAGGTCGTGTCCTTGGGAAGCACACCGTCGGCGATGCCCTTGAGGCGCTTCATGAACAGGTCCGGGATCCAGTGCGCGGTGTTCATGTTGTGCGTCCGGCGGCGCTCATCGCCGGTTTCCTTGCGCAGATCGAGGAAGTCCTCGATGTCCGTGTGCCAGAGCTCGAGGTAGCTGCACAGGGCGCCCGGGCGTTTGCCGCCCTGGTTCACCGCGATGGCAATGTCGTTGCTGACCTTGAGGAACGGCACGACGCCGCTGGACTCGCCGTTGGTGCCCTGGATGTGCGCCCCGGTGCCGCGCACCGCGGTCCACGAGCAGCCGAGGCCGCCCGCCCACTTCGACAGCATGGAGAATCGCCGCCACGTCTCGGTGATGTCCTCGATGCTGTCCCCGCAATAGAGCAGGTAGCAGCTCGAGAGCTGGCTGTGCAGCGTGCCGCTGTTGAAGAGCGTGGGCGTGGAACTGCATGCGCGGCGCGACTTGAAGACCTGGTAGAACTCGAGCGCGCGCCGTTCCTTTTCCGGTTCCAGCAGGGCAAGGCCCATCGCGACGCGCATCCAGAACATCTGCGGCGCCTCGAGGCGCTGGCGACGGTTCGACACGGCGTCGGTGCGCACGTGAATGAGGTAGCGATCGTAAAGGGTCTGAAGTCCGAGGAAGTCGAACGACAGGTCGGCGAACGGATCGAGCGCGTCGGCGAGCCGGTGGAGGTCGAACTCGAGCAGGCGCGGGTCGAGGCGCCGGGCTTCGACGCCGCGCGGCAGGGCGGCGAGGAACGCGCGGCGATGCGCGTCCTTCAAACGCGCCATGCCGTCGGCCACGCGCCACGGCAGGGTCTCCTCGTAGAGGTAGGTGAGCAGGATGCGGCCGGCGAAAAAGCGGCTGTCGGCGTCGAGATCGAGCAGCGACTTGGCGTTGAGGATCAACGTTTCGCGCCGCTCCGCCGGCGACAGGTCCATCGACACGCTGCGCATCAGCCGCTCGACCAGTTGGTTCTCGTCGAGCACGAGCCGGAGTCCGAGCCGCGCCAGCGCAACGCGGGCGCGCGCTTCGGCGAGCAGGTCGCCAGGCACGAGCTCCGGCTGTTCCGGCACCGGCAGTCGTTGCGTGGCCTCGGCCTCACGCCAGGCGGAGCGACGCGCTCGCTCGCGGGCGTGAGCCAGCGCAACCTTGGGGTGTCCCACTTCGATGAGCAGATCCTCGACCAGCGAACAGAGGTCCTCGAGATGCAGGAGCGAAGGACGCGATTGGCGGAGTCGGGTTTCGACCTCGATGCGGAGCTGCTCCGGCAGGGCGCCCGGGGGTTCGGCGGCAATGACGCAGGCGCGCTGGACGGCGTCCTCGATCTTCGCGCCGCGCCACGGAACGATCTGCTCAGGCGTGCCGGGGAGGGCGGGTTCGATGATCGACGGAAGATCGGGGATGGCCGCTTCGATGGCAGGGAAGAGTTCGGTGACGGGCATAGCGTGGGGACGATGGGGCGGCGGTGGGGCGCCTCCCGAGGCTGGATGGAACGAACCGCGCGTGGTGGTGGTCGGGATCCCGGTCAGACCAGGTCTTCCTCGGCGGCATTCCGCACGCTGCCGCTGGTCTGGTACTCGGTGACGCGCGTCTCGAAAAAGTTCTTCTCCTTCTTGAGAAAGATCACTTCGTCGAGCCACGGGAACGGATTCGCCGTCACGCCGCCCAGGGGCGCGAGGTCGAGTCCGGCGAGGCGCCGGTCGGCGTTGAAATCGACGTACTCCAGGAACTCGCGCTGGGTCAGGCCCACGCCGTCCTCGGGCAGGCAGTCGCGCACGAACTCCTTCTCCAACTCGACGCCCTCACGCATGAACGTGCGCAGTTCCTCGCGGAAGTCAGGCGTCCAAAGTCCGGGGTTCTCGCGAATGAGTTCGGTAAGCAGGTAACGCCCGAGCGCGATGTGATTCGACTCGTCGCGCAGGGTGTATTGGAACATCTGCCCGATGCCGGTCATCTTGTTCTGCCGGTGCAACGAGAGGATCATCGCGAACAGGCCGTAGAACTGCGTGCCCTCCATGACCTGCGTGATGCCGAACAACGCCTTGGCAAACCGGCGCTGGTTCTCGACCTGCGTCAGATCCAGGCCGCGCTTCAGCTCCGGCATGTGGGCGGTGATGAACTCGTTCTTCCGCCGGATACTCGGCACGTCAAGAAAGCGAGAGGTCACTTCGTCCTGGTCGATGTCGAGGCTGCCGATGATGTGCAGCAGCGAATCCATGTGAATCGACTCCTCGGCGATCCAGCGCAGCACGGCGTGCTTGAGTTCGGCGGCAGTGAGATGGTCTTCGATCGCGTGGAGCACGCTGTCGCCGACGATCCCCTCGGCCGCGCTGAAGTAGCCGACGCCCATCTCGATGATCCATCGCTCCTTCGCGCTGAGCGCGCCGGAGTTCCACTGCGTGCAGTCCTTGGTCATGTCGATGACGTCGGGCTCCCAGTGGTTGGCCTTCATCTGTTTGTACAGGCGGTAGGCCTCCGGGTATTTCAGCGGCAGGATGTTGAGCTCGGGCGTGCGCGGACCGTTGATGACGCGCTTGGCGTCCTTGCGCGCACGGGCGGCCTGACGATCGAGGCGGAACGTCTTGCCGCGAAACTGGTAGATGACGAAACGGCCCTCGTCGCGTTCGACGGGATCGAAAACTTCAGGGGAAACGGTGGCGGTGCCGGCGTTCATGGGTCCTCGTCCGCCACGCGCCAACGCGGTCGGGGTGCGGGAACGGCGGCCCGAAAACGCCGTTTCCACACGGGCCAGCGACGAGACGCCCGCGACTGGAAACGGCCAGCCGGATCGCCCCATCCGGTCCTTGGCGGGACCGTGATGGCCGGCTGAATGCCGGACATCCGATGAGCGCAGGCAAGCCGGTCTTCTGGCTTCGAGGTCGTCCTACTCCGCCGCCTTACCGTCCGCTTTCGGACAGTGGCTCAATGGCGTTTCGTCGCTCGTCACAGCGGCGCAACCGCGCGGGATTCCCACCCGCTTCCCGATTCTCCCGGGGCCATGGCCCCGGGCACTTGCCTGGGGTGACGCACGATCTGTTGCGTCACCAAGTTGTCTTGCCCACAAGGAATAGTGTCCGGTGGGCTCGGTGGACAAGGAGAAAGTCGACTCAAGCCTCGGCTCGGCGATTGGCGCCGCCGAGCGCGATTTCGGTCAGCGCCTTATCAGCATGCTTCTCTTCGGCAAGCGTTTCGTTCAGCAGGCGGATGGCCTCGTCGTGGCCCATCTCCTTCGCCCACGCGAGCAGGGTGCCGTAGGCGGCAATCTCGTAGTGTTCAGCCTTCTGGCTGGCCGCGATGATGGCGGCATCCATCGCGGGCGAGGCCTTCTGGGCTTTCACCATTTCGTCACCTTCCTCGAGGATGCCCTGCATTCCTTTGCAGGGCTTCTTGCGCGGCTTCTCGTCCAGGGACACGAAGACTTCTTCGAGGCGCGTGATCTGGCCTTCCGTTTCCTCGAGATGGGCTTGCAGGGCGTTCGCCAGTTCCTCGCTCTCGGCCGCCTTGATCAGCTTGGGCAGGGCTTTCGTGAGCTGGTACTCGGCGTGGAGGGCGTCCGCGAGTTCATCCACGAACATCCGGTGAAGGTCGTGATTCATCGGGGCAGCGTCCTGGGGTTTGTTTCTGAGGCTCGGGGTCGAGACGGTTTTCATGGCAGGTCGTTAGTCGTGTCGAGGCGTGTTCTGTTTTGAACCGCCCGGGAGCACCTCATCGGGGGAGGTCTCCCAGGGAGGACCGTTCCATCGGTCCTCGGCAGGCGGTAGCACGTGCCGCAGCACCGCAGGAGGTGTGCCAGAGGAGTCGGCGGTGCAGAACCGTCTGAATCGGCGCGGATCGGCGCGGATGGCTTGCGGATTGCCCTACGACCACGAGGCGTGGCCGTGCACAGCGCAAGCCGCGTTGCGAACGGTCCTGCCGCGGTCGGGAGACGCGCTGCAGCGCGGGGATCGAGGTCAAGACGGGTTGATTAGCCGCTCCGCAACTGCAACGCGGTTGTTGCGTTCGAGGAGAACGGGGTCGGCGACCAAGCCCGCCACCGACGCAGGGTTGCGAGCGCCACCGCGTTGCCGTTGGGATGGACAGGGCGATTGCCAAAGTCGAAGGCAAAGAGGGCGAAGACGAGCGGACAGGATCTACAGGATGAACAGGATGGGCGGAATGGGAGGATGCAGATTCGGACTCCACACCGGTTGCTGTCCGTCGCTTGGGGATGATGGCTGTTTTCACCCTGTTCATCTTGTGAATCCTGTCCTCTCCCCGCTCGGCTGATCGGGGACTTCGTCAACGGCCCAGATGGGATGGGAGGAGGACACGTATCTCGCCTTGTGAATGCCGCTGGTTCCCGTAGAGCATCTGCCA
>CAZYJB010000433.1:0-4578 GCA_964647675.1 uncultured Verrucomicrobiota bacterium
TCGGCATCACGCGCAGTCCCTTCACCAACGACTCGTTCCAGGTCGACTTGCTGCACAACTCGGTCGCGGTGGCGATCCGCGGCAACGACGCCACCGGCTTCACGCTCGTCGACACCCGCGTCCAGACGACACGCACGACGGCCGCGAATCTGCGCGGCTACGAGCCCGCCGTTCCCACCTACATCGCGTTGGGCACCGATTTCCGCCAGCAGTTCGACCGGGCGCTCTTCGACATCAATGCGGCGGAAGGCATCACCTTCTCGCGCGACGGCAAGTACGCCTTCGTCGTGTTCAACAACACGTTCGAGTATTCCGATGTCATCCGGCGCGATCCGCACCGCGGCCGCGGCAGCAACATCGGCATCTTGCAGGATCCGTTCGGCATCGATCCATCCCTGCCCACGCGGTTCATCGCCGCGACCGAGGAAGTCCCGTTCGCGTTCGCGGACGAGATCGTGATCGATTCCTACAACACGTACCTGTTCGCGACGTACAAGGGCGCGAACACGGTCATGGTCTACGACCTGACCAAGATCCTCGCCGGCATCGATCTCCTCCGCCTGTTCAATCCCGACGCGCTGCTCCAGCCGAGCCGCCCGCTGGAGCATTACCTCGAGGAGTTCGCGGAGGCCGGATCCGTGGAGTCGTATGCGACGCGCTTCAGTCCAGATCTGCGCCCGGAACTCTTCAGTACCGACGCCATCGAGACCAAGTACCTGGATCTGCGCGAACTCATCGGGGATGCCAAGATCCTCGTCCGGTCGCGTGTGGTCGCCGTCACCACTTCGGGCGGAGTCGAATCACAGGTTCAGAATGGGATCGGCACGGGGCGCCTGCCGTCGGGTATCGCGAGCAGTCCCGAGGCGCCGCCCGACCTGGTCGCGCTCGAGGCGTTCCACATCGCCGGAGCTGGGACTGCCGGTGACCGGATCAAGGTCACCTACCTCGTCACGGGCAAGAAGACCGAGTCCTTCGTCATCAAGCTCGGCGCCACCCTGGGCATCACCGATAACCCGGACCTTGCGGATGAGATCGCGCGCTACGTGGTGGCGGGAGACCAGGCCGCCACTGGCCGCCGGCACACCATCACGATCGAGGTGGGCCGGAAGCTCAAAGCGTTTGAAAGCCCGTTCGTCGTGCTGCTCGATTCGCAGCGCCGCATCGACGAGTTCAGCGAGGACAACAACACCGTTTATTTCAAGATTCTGCCGCTGGGAGTCTCCGCGCAGTTCGACGCGGACCCGGAAGACTCGGAATTCGGTCAGTACATCTTCGGCATCGAACTGAGGAACGAGTTCACGATCAAGCTGGCCTCCGAGACGGTGGGCGACATCGGCCGGATCGAGGCACGCATCGGGCTCCGCCACATCCCGCTGACCATGCGGGACGCGACCCTGTACACGTTCAACCTGGACATGGCGAGTCTCGCGGACGGCGACGTCCTGGTGATCACCAAGTTCAATAAGGAGGGCGCGTCGACCGGCGAACTGAAGTACGAGTTCCAGATCATCGCGGTGCCCGAATGGCTCGATGGGGCGCGTCACCGGGTGGATATCGAATGGAACCCGGAACGTGAGTCCTATGAGATCATGCGCCGGGAGACCATCCTCTCGTACAAAACGTTGATTGCGGTCGGGGTCCCGCTGCTGGGCAACTCGGTCCTCGGGACGGGCTTCGGCGTCTTCGTGGCGTTTGAGTTCGATCTCGCCGGGAAGTATCATCACCTCGAAGTAGGGCCATTCCTGCTGCTGAACATCCTGGGCGCCGAGTTTGACCTCCTGCTGCCGATGTCGAAGTTCGAGGGCGCCCTCAAGATCTTTGACGGCGATGCCTCGAAGATCGGGTTGACCGACATCTTCTCCGGCTTCAGCGGCACGGCGTCCAAGGACCGCCCGACGCTGGGGAACCTCACGGATAAGCTGAAGAAGGACTTCAAGTCGGTGCAGTCCGGCGAAGGCTTGCTCTCCACCTTCACCGGTGGCAGCAAACGTTCCACCTTCAGTGAATCGCGCGCCAAGGACGGTCTCGGCAAGACGCTGCTCAAGGGATTCAGCATCTCCGGGAAGGTCTCCGCGTCGGCTCCCTTGGAGATCCACAAGGATCTGACCATTGTGCCCGGGACCGGTTCCTATTCGGCGACCATTTCCTTCAAGCTCGAAATCAAGTCGATCGAGGTGAAGCGATTCCTCGGCGGCACGCCGGTGGTGCAGGGCTACGTCGGGGGATCGATTGCGCCGTCGCTGGAGGTTGGTCTGGGATACGAACTCAAGGCGTCGGGTGGCAATGTCGCCGCTCGGGGACTGGTCACGATCAAGGTGACCTTCAAGGCGGAGGCCTATGTCCAGGCTGATCTGCTCTTCGGTTTGGTGGCCCGTGCGAAGCTGGCACTCGCCTTTGAGGGTTCCATCCTCATCGACTTTACCGCGGAGCATCCTGTGACGTTCCCGGTCAAACTGGAGGTGGTGGGTGACCTCAGCACCCTGCTTGAACTGGTGAAGACCACCGGGCGCTGGCTGATCTTCGAGGCCAAGGACATCTTCACGCCGTCCACCTGGAAGCTCGGAACGGCCAAGGTCGCTCCTGGCGCCCATGCGGCGCCGCCCGGCACGCTTCCCGGCGCTCTCGAACCCAACGACGGACTCTATCAAGCGACCGATTTGGGTGTCGTGAACGGCTCATGGACCCGCTCGGGGCTCAGCCTGTCCAGTGCTGCCGACCTCGACTTCTATCGCTTCCGCACCGTGGAAGTGGGTGGGGAAGGCGATTCGATTCTCGTGACCTTCGATCGCGCCAATGCCGCTGCCCTGGTGTCCTTGCAAGACATTGACGGCGTGCCTCTGGTCACCATGACGCGCGTGGATGCGATGCGCGGACGCCTCTCGCTCGCCGGCCTCGCGCCGGGGCTCTACTTCCTGGCGCTCGAAGGCGTGGAGGCAGGCGCACTGGGTTACGACCTCGCCATTCAGGCGCCTGTTTCGACCCTGCCCGCGCTCGTCGCATCCGTTACGGCCGACATCTCGCGTGGCGCAGTGGGCGATCCCGTGGAGGTCGTGATCTCGATCATCAACGCAGGATCCACGGCGGCCGGGCCGTTCTCCGTGCGCACGGTCTGGAGCCGCGACGGTCTTCTGGATGCCGGCGACGCCAATCTGATTGAGCCAATCACGGTGCCTGGTCTTGAACCCGGACAGAAATTCGAGCGCCGCGTCGTGGTCCAATTGCCCGATGTCGATGCCGCGGAGATCCATCTGGGTGTGATCGCGGATCCGGAGGGCGCCGTCGCAGAATCCGCGCGTTCGGACAACGTGGCAAAGCAGACGGTGCGAATCACCCTGCCGTCGGATCCGCTCGAGGCCAACGACACACTCAGCGAAGCCACCGAGTTGGGCGGATTCGTGGCCGCGCGTCGCCTAACCGGACTCAACGTTTCCGACAGTTCGGACGTCGATTGGTTCTCAGTGTGGCTGCCCACCGAGGGCACGGATGCGGACCGCATTCTCTTCGAGCGGCTGTCCTCGCGCGGACTCGTGGAAGTGAACTTGCGTGATGCTGCGGGCGAATTGCTTGCCACTGTGGGCCCGGGTCCGTTCGATTCGGATCCGTCGACTGCGGAGTTCTCACTCGATGGCCGGCCCGCCGGTCGCTATTTCGTCGAAATCCAGCCTCTCGATGAGGTTCCGTTTGAGTACGAACTGGGCCTGGAGAGTGCGGATCGTAGCGGTCCGAATCTGGTCGCTCGTTTCCTGACGGTGCGCCCCGAGATCTTTGCCGGAGCCAGCACGGACGTGGAGTTCGATGTCGCCAACTTTGGAAGGGATCCCTCGGCCGCCTTCACGGTACGCCTCAGCGTGGTGGGACCCGATGGACAGTTCATGGTTGGTGAGCACCCGGTGGCCAGCCTGGCCGCCGGCGAGTCGCAAACGATTATGCTGCCCCTCAACCTCCCACCGACTCTGGTGGGCGGGGAAGTCACGCTGGTGGCTGAGATCGACGCGGATGCGCGCCTCGACGAACTCTCAAAGGCGGACAACAGCGTGGAGGCGACGACGGCGGTCATCGCGAATCCGGGGTCCGCGGAGATCACCGAACGCGAGCGCGGCTGGTTCGACCTCGGGACCCTTCGCGGGGACCGC
The DNA here is from genome assembly GCA_964647675.1 of uncultured Verrucomicrobiota bacterium. GTDB lineage: Bacteria > Verrucomicrobiota > Verrucomicrobiia > Limisphaerales > CAIMTB01 > CAIMTB01. The sequence goes on from CAZYJB010000433.1 coordinate 4,134, forward strand.
ACGGAATCCGGTTTCAATCTCCATTCGGCCTACGATCAGGACCTGTTCGGCCTGCGCCTGACCGGCGTGGGTGCCGAGGCGGACTTCATCGAGGCCACGTTCGACGCCACCAAGGGCTCCCTGATGCTGGCTCTCCTGGATGACGACTTCGCGATTGTGGCCGAGTCTGCGATCACTGACCCGGGCGTCGCCCGCCTCAGCCTGCGAGGCGTAACGCCGGGTGGCTACCGATTGGTGGTGGCCGACCTGCAGAACCCGACCCGTGTGGATTACACGCTCCGGACGCGGGCGACGACTCCTGATGGCGCAAACCTGGCCCCGGTGCGGATCAGCGTTCCCGTCGGGTTCGTCGCCGGCGCCGCCACCTTGCCGGTCACGTTCTCCTATGCCAACGCCGGTTCGCAGCCCGCGGGCACGTCGGGGATCCGGTACTTCCTGTCCTCCG
>CAZYJB010000434.1:0-4577 GCA_964647675.1 uncultured Verrucomicrobiota bacterium
GGCTGCCCGGATTCACCACCGCCCCGACAGTCACCGCGACGGCCGTGGCCAGACCGTCGGCCGCGACCACCACCGCGGCCGTGCCATGGCCCACCCCCAGAAGCGCACCGTTGCCGGAAACCAGCACCACCGCTGTGTCGGTGGATCGAACCGTGAACCGACCGGCCGGCAGCTCCAGCAACTGGCCGTCCCCATACTGCGCCACTACCCGCAGTGCGAAGGTCTCCCCGACCTGCAGTGCGGGATCCCGCGGGCCAACGATTAGTCGCAGCAGTTCGGCACCCGCCACATTGACGGTCAGCGTGACTGCCGGGCTGGCCAGGCTCCCATCGTCGGCGCGCACCTCGAAGGTCGCCGTGCCGACAAACCCCGCCGCGGGTGAGAAGAGGATGGAGCGACCATCGGCCGACAGCGCCGCCGTGCCGTTGCGGACATTGGACACCGCGACCGCCACGCGGTCGCCTTCGGGGTCGGTCGCAAAACCGCCCACCGGAATACTCAAGGGAACGTCGCGGACGGTGCGGTATCCCGGGTTCGTAACCCCGGGTGCCAGGTTCGACACGAAACCAAAGTTACTCGCCAGGAGTTGTTCATCGGCTTCGTCGATGATCCCGTCCCGATTGCCGTCGGCGGAACTGCGATACGCCGCTTCGCCTGCCTGCGACCCGAAGGCCGCCGCGAGCAACGAGGCGTCCGCGCCGTCCACCCGTCCGTCCGCGTTCACATCGCCCGGGACGTAAAACTCCACGTCATAGGCACCTTCCGCTCCCGCCGCGCCGGCGATGGATGCCACAAACGTTCCGCCGTCGTCGAACGTGGCGAGCGTCAAGCTTCGCCCACTGCCCACGCGCGTCGAACTGGCAAGCGCCCCGGTCACCGTCGTGGCCACCGGCTGGAAGCCGGTGACTCCCCGCACCTCGATCCCGATCGTCAAGCGCCCGGACACCGAGGTGTCCACTTCACGATCGCCAAGCAGGAAGCCAATCCGGTCACGGCCACCGGCGGTCACGCTTCCACGTCGGACCACACCGGCAAACTCACGCGGCTGGCCGGCGACCGACTCGATTGGATCGGCAGCGACCAATGCTCCGGTGGCATCGTATCGCACCGACACGCCGGAGCCTGATGAGGGGTTCAGAAGCACCGTCAGGCGATGCACCGCGTCGTAGCCGTACCAGCTCCGCAGGCCGCTTGCGACCGAGGCCGCGGTCTCCAGATTACCAGCCGCGTCATACTGATATCCGATCCGTGCCCCGTCGGGCAGGAGCACGGAGGTCAGGCGGCCAGCGGCATCCCGCTGGAAGGTGATGCGCACACCGCCTGCGCCTTCGACGCCGCTGTCGGACCACAGCAACCTCGCGCCCTGGGCGCTGGTCTGAACCCGCAGGTTTCCATCCGCGTCATAGTCGAAGCGCACGCCGGAGGGATTGGTGAGGGAGAACGCGTAGCCGCCGAGGTTCCCGTTCCCCGGGTTGTAGGGAAGTCCGGTGCCCACCTGATAGTAGGCGTTGCCCACGCGCTCCAGCACGGCATCGGCGCTGGCCAGCGCAAAGGTCACCCCGCTATCGGCAGTCCAGGCAGGTCGATACACCGTCACGGTCCCGGCCTGCGTGGCGATCGGGGTGAAGGTGAAGCCCACGCGCCGTCCATCCGGCAGATTGAGGTATGCGCGCGTCCCCACGTGGTATCCTTCGAGCAGCGTGTTGCCCTCAGCGGACAGCGGCACGTTGGTCGAGAGCGCAAGATCCACGGCGCCCAGCGTCCAACCAAAGCCGAAGGATCGCGCCGCGAAGCCATCGAGGCTGGAGTAGGACCGCACGAACTCCACGCCGATTCCCGCGAGGTTGCCGGACCAGTCGATCGTCCGAGTCACGAAGGCGCCGGTCTTCACTTCGGAGTTGATCTCGATCAGCCGGGAGACGGTCGAGGTCCGGCCGCCCATGTCAGTCGCGGTCAGGCGGAGGACATACGCCCCGTTCGCGAGGCGCGCGGGATCGATCGTGGCCAGGGTTCCCGAAGGCGTACCGGTTCCCGTGGCGAGCGTCTGGACGGTGGTGCTGCCCAGGGGCGTCAGTTCGAGGACATATCGGTCGAGGTTGGTATCGATCACCCGGCCGACGACGGGAGCCGGTGCCCCGACGATGGCGCCTTCGGGGGGCAGATCGAGTCGGACCTCGGGTGCCGCCGTGTCGGCGTTGTCGCGCACGCGCAGGTCGGACTCCGCCACGCCTTCGAAGCCGTCCTCATCCAGGGCACGCGCCATGATGTGATAATGCCCCGCCGCCCCAGGCGTGAACCGCGCGCGCCCCTGGGCATCCAAGGTCAGCACCTCGCCGTTCACGGTCACCGAGATGCTGCGGATCCCCGCAATCCCGCTGGCCACAGCCTGGATGAGAACGGGTTGTCCCACCGGAACCGGGAACGAAGGGGTCAATTGGACCAGCACATTCGGCCGGATCGCCTCCGCGTTCACGACCAGCCTCAATGTTCGCGTCACGCTGGCTTCGCCATCGCTCACCGTGACCCGCAGATCATGCGCCCCGGCCTGAACCGCCGCGGGCGCCCAGCGAATCTCGCCGGTGCGCGGATCCAGCGTCATGCCTGCCGGGAGACCCTCCCCCGAGAACACCAGCACGGTGGAGGCATCGGGGTCCGACGCCGGCAACACCAGTTGGAACGGCTGATCGATCAGCGCCTGACGCGCGCCCGGGTTGGCGAAGACCGGGAGCCGGTTTGTGTTCAATACCTGGATCTCGACCTCGCTCCGCGCGACGCCACCGCCGGCGTCCGTCGCCGTGAACTTCACCGTGTGCCGTCCCGCCTGTTCGAAGCCAGGCGTCCAAGTGATGACTTGGGTGAGGGGATTGAACTCGAGTCCGGCCGGAAGGACTCCTTCCACCGAGTAAGCCAGCAGATCGCCATCGAGGTCCCCGGCCACCACCGAGAAGGTCAGCTGCGTCCCTTCGAATGCGATCAGGTTCGATAGCGGAACGAACTGCGGCGCCTGATTGGAGTTCGCCACCACGAGAACGGCATCCCGCGTCGCCACGCGGTTTCCGTCGGAGGCAGAGACCCGGATGCCGTACGTGCCTGCCTGCGTGAAGTCCGGATTCCAGGTCAGCACGCCGGTACGCGGGTCGATGGCGGCGCCCCTCGGCAGTCCGTCGGCACCGAACAACAGCGCATCCCCGTCAGGATCGGTGGCCGCAAAGGGAACCGTGGCAAGCTGTCCTTCCCGGAGAACCGGCACCGCGGGCGCGGCGAGGTCCGGCACCGCGTTCGTCGTGCGAACATTCAATCGGATCGTCTGGGAGTCCGATCCGCGCGCCGCAGGGATGCCACTGCCACTGTCAACCACCCGCAGGGTCACCGTTGTCACTCCGGCATCGGCGGCCGCAGGTGTCCAACGGAACTCCGCCACACCGTAGATCGCGGTCGGCGCGAGGACAGCGCCGGCCGGCAACCCGTCCGCGGAGAAGGTCAGACCGTCCTGATCCGGATCCGTGACCCGCACGAGGAAGGAAAGCGACTCACCCAGGATGGCGACTTTGTCACCGACCACCTGGAACCTGGGTGGGGTGTTCAGGGCGAGGACGCTGAGGACGAAGGACGTTTCGCCGGCGAGTGCACGAGACGGTTGTCCGTTCCCGTCGTCCGTCGCCACCACGGTCAGCGCGTAGTTCCCGCGGTCGAGGACCGACGTCGCGCCGCGCAAGGTGCCGGTTCCGTTGCCATGGTCAACGAACGACAGGAACGCGGGCAGTTCACGCATCGCCAACCGCGGCGCACTTCCATCGGGATCGCTGGCGCGAACCAGGAGTTCGAAGTCTGCACCTGCGGCCACAGACTGATTCGGGATTGCGACCACAACGGGTGTCCCGTTCGCGTCGCGCACTTCGATTTGCAGTGTCGCCACGGCCTGCGAGGCAGCGCCTGTCCCGTCGCCATCGTCCCGGACGGTAAACGTGATCGAGTACGTTCCCGCTTGGTTGTAAGCGGGCGTCCAGCGCAACGCCTGCGTCGCGGCATCGAAGGTGGCGCCGGCCGGCAGACCGGAATTCGACCAAGTCAGGACCCCGCCCCCGCCCGAAGGATCCAGGGTGCCGTCCGGCAACAGCACCGTGCTGTTCCCGGGATGATCCGGGTCCTCAAACGCCACGCGCAGGGTGAGCGATTGCCCCTCGTAGGTGGCAAACCGCGTGCCTCCGGTGAACTGCACCGGCCCGTTCCGGTTGGTGACGGCGAGAGCCAGACTGCGGCTGACCGTGCTCAAGCCATCAGTGACATCGAACTGGATCGCATAAGTGCCGTGCTGATCGTACCGGGGAGTCCATTCGAACACGCCTGTCAGCGGATGAAGCGTCGCGCCGATCGGCAGGTTTCGCGCACTGAAGCCGAGCACATCACCGTCCACGTCCGCAGCCACCAGCGTCACGAGGAAATTGTCCCCTTCCCGGATCGAACGCGGTGCCAAGGGCTGCACGGTAGGTGCCTGATTCACGTCGAGAACAAGGATCTCGAACGACTGCGAGACGACACTCACGCCATCGGTCACGACCACTTCCACTCCCGAATAC
>CAZYJB010000435.1:0-4572 GCA_964647675.1 uncultured Verrucomicrobiota bacterium
ACCACGTCAGCCGCATCTTCCCCGCGTCGCGGACTGCGGCGACGGTGAGGGCGGTGTCGGATCTGACGCTCGAAGTGGCGGTCGGTGAAAGCCTGGCGCTGCTCGGTCCATCCGGCTCGGGCAAGACCACCACGCTGCGTCTCATCGCCGGGCTCGACCAGCCGACCTCGGGCGACGTGCGCTTCGATGGCCGGTCGCAGCAGGGAATCCCGCCGGGTGACCGCGGGGTGGCGATGGTGTTTCAGGACCATCCGCTGCTGCCGCACCTCGACGTCGCGCGGAACCTTCAACTGATTTCCGAGCTGGGCGGGATGGCGAAGCCCGAACGGGCACGCCTGTTCCAGGAGGCGGTGCGCTGGCTCGAGCTCGAGCCGCTCCTCGCGCGGCGCACTTCGCAGTTGTCCGGGGGCGAACGCCAGCGGGTCGCACTGGGCCAGGCATTCATGCGCCAGCCGAAGCTGCTGCTGCTCGACGAACCGTTCGCCCACGTCGACGCGCCGCATCGCGTGCGCCTGCGGGCCGATCTCCAGCGCCTGCGCCGCGCGCGGGGCTGGACGATGGTCTGCGTCACGCACGATCAACGCGAAGCCGCGGTGATGGCGGATCGTGTCGCCGTGCTGGACCGCGGCGTGTTGCGCCAGTGCGACACGTTCGAGCGCCTCCGCGGCCACCCGGCCGACACGTTCGTCGCGGGCTTCGTCGGTTCGCCGCCCATGAACCTCTTCACCGGGGTGCTGGAACCGGGGACGCACGAGGTGCGGTTCACCGCGCACTCCGGGTGGAGTTGGTCCCTGCCGGTCGACGTCGGGCCGTCGCCGGTATCGTCACCGCGTCGGGTCCAGGTGGGCGTGCGTGCCCAGCACTTGCGGTTTGTCGCAGGCGAAGGCGACCTGTCGTCGCAGGCCGTACTCGAGGTCGTCGATCTCAGCGAGGAAGGCCGCGCGACGTTGATCATCCGACTCGGCGTGGACACGGCGCTTGTTCAAGTGCCGTCGGCATCGCCGGAGGCGGCGATGCCTCTTGGGACGGTTGGAATGTTGCGGCCCGATGCCGGGGCGTTGCATTGGTTTGATGCCGAGTCCGGACGGCGTCTGGATGCGGGATTAGCGGGATGACAGCCGGAGTCGCGGAGCAAGCCGGGTGGCTCGCCGGCTCCGACCGGCGAGAGCGATCCTCCGTAGCCGCGAGCGTCAGCTCGCGCTGAATGGCCTTGGCAAAGGGAGTTGCTGGAGCGGGCGAGCGCCGCCTGGACGGCGGCGGCTACGACGAACGTAGCCGCGAGCGTCTAGCTCGCGCTGAATGGCCTTGGCGAACGGAGTCACGGGAGCGGTCGATCGTGGACGGATCAGCTCTCGTCTACGGCGTTTGCTTCTCCACACCCGGCTGCGGCGGCACCGATACAGGCGGCCAACCATTCGCGGGATCCGGCGCGTGCACACGGTTTCCCGCAGAATCGATCAACGTCACGGTGAGAAACACGAAGAAGCGCCTTCCGTCGAACGGATTGACCGCGCCGGCGACGACTCCCGCGTCAGGCGCGGGCACCTCCAGCACCGCGGTCTGGCCGTCGAACAGCAGCACCTCGCCTTGGGCGGAGGTCACGATGTAGCCCTGAGCGTTGACCGCGTAGGTTGTCCCGGGCGCCGGGGGTGAGGTCGGCGATCGGGGCGCCGTCAGGTCCACGAGATGGATCAACTCAGATCTCGTGACGAGGCGGACCATGGTGCCGTCGTCGACGACTTCCGGGAGGATTTTGATCTGCACGCCCGGTTGGCGGGGTTCGTTGTCCTTGGCTTCCGGACTGGCGATCTCCACCACCGCTTCCCGGCCGGAGAGCGTGGTGATGCGAGGGGATGCGAGCACTTCGCTGTTTTTTTGCTGCTCCAGGGCACGGATTATCGGACCGAACTGGGGCTCGGTCAGGATACCAGCGCCTTCGGTGCGGCGAGCCTGTTGAAGTGCGAGGTCAGGGACCGCGAGGACTTTGGCGGTGAGGTTGTCCACAACCACGATCTTGGTCTCGACTTGGAGCTGGGGTGCGCTTCGGAACACGTCGTGGATGAGACGGCTTACGTGCGCTAACTCGGGCTCGGTTGCTCGGACCATGAGACTGCCCGTGCGCTCGTCGTAGAAAACAGCGGACGGCGGGTTCAAGAGGACTTCCGCCTCCCTCTCGATGAGTGCGCGAAGTTGAGCTGCCATACCGGTCCTGCGATCTTCCGAGCGCAACTTCCTGGCAAGAACCTCGACTACAAGTTCGGGATGTAGACGATAGATCCGGGTCATCAGTTCGAGCTTGGCGAACAGTTGCACCACTCCCGAGGCGGGGTCGTAAGCGTAGTCTTTCGGCACCCCGGGTTGCGCGATGATGGCGTAAAGAATCTCAGAAAGTGAGCATGGGCTGCGCAACGGCATCTGAATGACCTGGGTGCGCAGCCGGAATCCGATGTCTTCGAGGTATCGCGCGGTGTCTTCGAGCACGAGCGGATCGGAACCGGTGGCGAGCTTGGGTGATTTCGACGGGGAGAGGATCTCGAGGCGCACAACGGGCTGGGCGCCCTGCTGCCCGGTCCCCCGAAGCCGGTTGTTCAGCAGATTCAGCGCCATTTCCAGACTGACTCCGTCCAGGCCCTCGGTGGAAACGAATACCTTACTCAGTGTCTCCGCGCCGCGGCGGCTATTGCGCTGGGGGTTGGTTGACCATGATCGGGGGGCCACGGGAGAGACTTCGGCCGATTCGGGACGGACCGGTGCCACCTTGATTGCGGATGCCGACGGCTGGCGTTCCCCCTGCGCCATTCCAGGCCGCGACGCCAGCGGCAGGAGGACGAGCCCGAGCGCGACGCAGGCGCGCCAGCCGGCGCGACCGAGGCGGGCGCCGTCCAGGGTGGTGGGGTCGCAGTCCAGGATGCGCTCGATGCGAGCTTGGAGGGCTCGTTTGGATTCGACGATTCCGAGCAACCCGAGGGCGAGTGTCCGACGCTGCACGAGGCGGCGTGCCACCTGGACCAGGGTTTGGGCGTAATCCGCGGCAGCTTCCGCCGAAGTGGCGATGACGGTCTCGTCCGTGGCCTCTTCGCGCACACGGCGGAGGCGCGCGTTGGCCAGCCACACGGCCGGGTGCCACCAGTACAGGAGTTGCAGCGCGACCTGGGCGGCGTTCACCCAAAGATCCCCGCGACGCACATGGGCCAGCTCATGCAGCAGCACGCCGCGCCACTGGACGGGTTGCAGCGTCGCTGCACCCGAGGCGGGCAGGATGAGTGTCGGACGCCACAGGCCCGCCACGGCCGGACCCGGCAGCGCATCGGTCCGCACCACGCATGGAACCCGACGCAGACCGAGGGCCGCGGCGGCGTGGGTCAGTTCGCAGGCGAGCACGGCATCGGTCATGGCGTCCTGGGCGGCGCGGTGACGACGCAAGGAGTGATGCAGGCGGATTGTCTGGACACCGATCCAGGCGGTACCGGCCAGCGCGCCCGTGAGCCAGAGGAGGAAGAGTGTGGTGACGGGAGACCATGGGGACGCGCTCTTCCCTGGCCGGATCGAAGGGGCTTCGAGTTGGGACGCCCGTGATTCGTTGCTCGCGTCCAGGGACGTCTCCGTGAAGCGCACAGACAAGGTCGCCTCCGCGCGCGCGGCGTCCCGCCACCAGTAGGCCGGCGCCGTGGGCACGCTCAGCGACGGCGGCAGCACCAGTTTCACGAGCACGAGGAGCCAGAGCGCGTGGCGCGTGACGGCGCGCACCCGCGGGGCGAGCCAGCGGTCGGCCAGCCAGAGCACGGCGACCACGAGGGCGACCTGCCAGAGCATGACCGTGGCGTGGGTGAACCAGGCTGCCGCAGCGCGGTCGAGAAAGGGGAGAGAGTCGTTCATGGCGGGATGGGCGCGTCGAGTGGCGGCCGGGGGTTCAGCGTGACTTCCGCGGACGCTGGCGGCGGGCCTGGATCAGCGCCTCGAGTTCGTCGAGGTCGCGGCTGGAAAGCCCGCGCGAATCGAGCAGGCATTGCATCATGGGCGCGAGCGCGCCGTCGAAGGCGTGCTTGAGAGTGTATTGGAGTTCGCCGCGCTGGGCCTGATCCCGCGTGACGGCGGAGCGGAAGCGCGTGAGCTTGCCGTCCTTCTCCGCGGTGAGGAGACCTTTGGCGACCATGCGATCCATCAGCGTGCGCACGGTGCTGTAGGTCCAGCCGGTGGCCGCGGCGAGGCGTTCCTGGGCCTCGGGGGCGGAGCAGGGTTCCTGTTCCCAGATGGCCTTGATGACGGCCCATTCGGCCTCGGTGAGTTCGACAGGGGATGGATTCATGCGGGGCGTGGCGGAGGAGACGGGTGGGCGACCGCGTCATCATCTACAGATGTAGAGCAGAGGCAAGGCATTTCTCTACAAGTGTAGAGATGCGGGTGACGTGGGGCGGGTACGGGGAGAAGGCCTCGCCGGATGGAGCCGGCGAGTCACCACACTTGCTGCGCGACCGACCAGGACCGAGGGAGGGACTCCTTTACGGCGGCGCATCCGGACGGGGATCACCCGTAGAAGTACCCGAGCTCGCGGAGGGAGGTGAAGTCGCGCGC
>CAZYJB010000436.1:0-4567 GCA_964647675.1 uncultured Verrucomicrobiota bacterium
GATTTCGCTGGGACCTTCGCCGACCACGAGGTCGGCCACGGCGCGCAGGAGGATCGGGCGCTCCGATCCGGGGTTCACGACCAGACGCCCGACGTCGTCGACCTGCGCGCGATCCTGTTCGGCCAGGCGCACGAGAATAGGGATGCGGCGGTCCTTGAGGTTGAAGCGTGTGGCCTCGAAGCCCTTCACCAGATCGCGCACCTGCTTCGCCACGGTGCCGATGTTGAGGCCGTAGAGCGCGAGGCGATCGCGGTCGTAGGTGACCTGGATCTCCGGGGCACCCTTGCGCAGGGTCGCCTCGACGTCCGCCAGCTCCGGTCGGGCCTCGAGCAGCGCGAGCGCGCGGCGCGAGAGGTCCTTCAGCGTCTCGAGATCGTCGCCCTGGATCTCCGCCACGATGGGACGCTGCGAACTGAACAGGACCGGGCGCACGATGCGGATGGAGGCGTCGGGAATGCCGGCGAACCGCTGGCGCAATCGCGCGAGGACGCGATCCTCGGCGCCCGCCGGATCCGCACTGGGTTCGAGGATGATCTTGAAACGCGCGGTGTGTTCGCCTTCGTCCGAACGTTTGATGTTGGTGGCATCGAATCCGAAGGTGACCAGCACGGTCCTGATTCCGCCGAGGTCGGCGAGGATGGCCTGCTCGACCGGGGTCAGGAATTCGATGGTTTCCTCGAGCGGCGTGCCGATCGGGAGATCCACCTCGACGGTGAACTCGCCCTGATGGACCTCGGGCAGCAGTTCGGCGCCGAGCCCGCGCGCGGACTGCCAGGTGAGCCAGGCACACGCCAGCACACCGGCCAGGACCGGCAGCGGGTGGGCGAGGAGAACCCGGATCCAGCTCGGATAGGCGCTCTGCAACCAGTCGGAAAATGCTCCGACAATCCGGGCCGCGGGGAGCAGGACGACGCGGCCGATCAGGCGGAGCAAGGGAAGCAGTCCGCGCATCACCACCCAACCCAGCAGGCCGAACAGCGCGATCAGGAGTTTGCCGGCCAGTTCGAGCACCGAGCCGATCACCAGCTGGATCACGCCCCAAACGACTCCGGGGCGGACGCGCGCCTGGGCGGGCGGAAGCCACGAGGCTTTGAAATGATTCCACGCGGCCCAGGTCGCGAGACGCGGTCCGGCCGGCGTGTGCTTGCCGGTCGGTGCCAGTTGCGGCCGGTTCCGGCTCGCCAGCATGGGAATGAAATAGAGCGCCACGGCGAGGGAGGCGAGCAGCGAGACGACCACCGCGAGGCTCAGGTCGGTGAAGGTCTGGCCGGCGATGCCCTCCACGAAGACCATCGGCAGGAAGACCGCCACGCTGGTGAGCGTCGAAGAGATGACCGCGCCATGCACCTCCGCCGTGCCGCGGATCGCCGCGCCAACGAGGTCGTCGCCCTCCTCCCGGCAGCGGAAGATCGATTCGAGGACCACGATCGAGTTGTCCACCAGCATGCCCACCCCGAGCGCGAGTCCGCCCAGCGACATGACGTTCAGGCTGACGCCCATCAGCAGCGACATCGGGATACTGAGCCCGATGATGGCGGTCGTCTTGAGGTCGCCCAGAAACAGGAAGAGAATGAGCACCGCAAGAATGCCGCCGGAAATGGCGGCGTCGCGCACCTCGCGGATGCTGCCCTCGATGAAGAGCGAACGGTCCGCGACCACGCGCAGCGCGGCGCCCTCCTGGTCCTTGAGCCGCTGGGCGAGTCGGGTCTGCGAGCGGTTTTCCTTCTCCGGCGGCTTGGGCAGGAACTGCGCATACCAGGGCGGCGGCTTTTCGTCGGAGGTTTTGACCTCGCCCAACGCGGCCAGGATCGCCTTGGCCACGCCGACGATGTTGGCATCCGCCTCCTTGTAGATGTCGATTTGCACGCTCTCGGCGCCCTGCGTGCGGGTGAGGATTTCGCGTTCCTTGTGCGCGCGCGCGACGCGGCCGAGGTCCTTGACGCGGATCTCGCGCCCGTCCATGCGTGCGATGACGGTCTCGGCGATTTCCTGCAGGTCCTCGTACTCATTGAGGGCGCGGACCATGTATTCGGTGCGGCCTTCCTTGAGGGTGCCACCGGCGACGTTGATGTTCTCCTGGCGCAGGCGGTCGATGACGGTCTGGATCGACAGTCCGGTGCGGTCGATGGCGGCCTTGTCGAGCAGGACGTGGTATTCCTCCTCGAGCCCGCCACGGATGCGCACGGCGGCAACGCCCTGGATGGGTTCGAGGGCGCGTTTGATCTGGAGCTCGGCGATGCGGCGCAGGCGGCGCAGGCCCTGTTCCCCGGTGTAGCGCTGGCCATCGCCCGAGAGGCTCAACTCGAGCACGGGATCGAGGGCGGGGTCGAAGCGCAGGATCAACGGGGGGTCGGCCTCGCGCGGCAGGAAGACGAGGTCGAGCTTCTCGAGCGCCTCCTGCGCGGCCTTGGACATGTCCGTGCCCCAGACGAACTCGAGCGTCACATCGCTGAGGCCGCTGCGGCTGACGCTGGTGAGCCGGCTCAGTCCGCCGAGGACGCCGAGGCCCTCTTCGATCGGGCGGCTGATTTCATTCTCGACCTCCTGCGGCGCGGCGCCCGGGTACTCGGTGCGCACCGTGAGGGTCGGGTAGGTCAGCTCGGGCATCAGCGTCACCGGCAGGCGCTGGAACGAGAAGAAGCCGAATACCACCGCCGCGGCAAAGGTGACGAAGATCGCCACCGGGCGATGGGTGACGAACGAGCGTGGGCGCGACGGCGGGTTCACGTCACTTCCTTCACTTGGACGCGGCGTTCAGGGCGGCGGGCGGCGCGTTCGTCGCGTCCGGATCCGGGTCCCCGGGAATTCGCACCTTGGCGCCGTCCTTGAGGCCCGTCTGACCGGCGACGACCACGAGGTCGCCTTCGCGGAACCCGGAGGCAGGCTCGACGTGCAGTCGGTCGCTCGCGACGGGGTCGACGAGGAGGCGCTCGACCTTGCGTTCGTTTCCCAGCCGGAACGCGTAGCGCTGGTCACCGTCCAGCACCAGGGCGCGTTTGGACAGCAGGACGGCGTCCGACTTCTGGCTGAGCACGAGTTCGACGTCGACATACATGCCTGGTCGCAGGGGTCCGATGGAGTCGAAGCCGACGGTGAGCTTGATGGTGCCGGATTTGGCGTCGACGACCGGAGCGATGCGGCGCACGCGCCCGTCGAACTCGCGGCCTCCGAGGGCGGTCACCGAGACGCGCGCGAGCTGGTTGGTGGCGAGGCTGGCCAGGCTCTTTTCGGGCACGTAAATGCGCGCCACGAGGGATTCAAAGTCGATGAGATCGAAGACATGCTGTCCGTTCGCGACAAGGTCGCCGAGCTTCACCAGGCGGCGCGTGACCGTGCCGCGCAGCGGCGCGCGGATGGTGGTGTAGTCGAGTTCGCGCCGCGCGTCCTGCAGCGCGAGTTCGAGCTGCTTCAGTTCGAACTGCGAATCGGTGAAAACCTGGTCGCTGATCAGCTTTTGCGCGTGCAGCGCGGCGAGCCGCTCGTACTCGCTCCGCGACTTGGCGAGGGCGTTCTCCGCACGGGACACTGCGACGCGCTGATTGGCGTCGTCCAGCCGCACCAGCACGGCTTCCCGTTCGACGTGATCTCCCTCCTCAACCAGGAGTTCCACCACCCGGTTGGCGGTGCGCGCGACGACCTTCACCTCCTGTTCCGCCTCCAACGTGGCGAAGGTGGAGAGCGTCGCCTCAATGGGACCGCGCTTCAGCGCCTGAACCTCGACGGGAATGGCGGCGATGGCGTCCTTCTTTTTGCCGGCCTCGTCCTTCTTGTCTGGTGAGCAGGCGGAGGTGGCGATCAAGGCGAACAACACGGTCGACCATCGGGCAGCAAGCGGTGCGGATCGGAAGACGGACCGACGCCGGCGCGGGCCGTGCGGGGCGGTGCCGCCGTGGAACGGAAAGCTCATGAGGACGTGCGTACCGGCCGAAGACACCGGCTGGGTCCCGCAGGTTGCAAGGGTTTCGACGGTCCTGCGAGTGACAAATGGGAGGCGAACGGCCTTGGGAAGGCGGCGAATTGCACCAGGATGTTCGTTGCCCGCGCGGGAAGGCCTCGGCTCGGTGCGACGCATGGAACCGGGATGTGGGGCCACTTCCCGCTGGCGCGGGCGTGGGGTGATCCCTACTTTCCGCGCGAACCAGTCCAATAGATTGATTATGCCAGAACGCATCGCTTTCGCGGGGGTCGGTCGCATGGGCGCCAATATGGCCCGGCGTCTCAAGGAGTGCGGCTACGCGGTCACCGCGGTCTATGACGTGAATCGCGCGGCGGCCGCCGAGTTGGCCGTCGAGATCGGCGCGACGGCGTGTGAGCGCCTCGCGGATGTGACGGCCGCAGCCGATGTGATCATCACCGTGGTCACCAACGACCGGGCGATGGAGGCCATCTTCCAGGGGAAGAAGGACAGCCTGTTCCGCGGCGCGCAGGGGCGGGTCTTCGTCAATTGCGCCACCCTGTCGCCGAAGATGCACCGCGACCTCGCGAAGCAGGCGAAGAAGGCGGGTGCCGAATCGCTCGAGGCCTGCATGGCGTCGTCCATTCCGCAGGCGCGCCAGGGCACCCTCTA
>CAZYJB010000437.1:0-3775 GCA_964647675.1 uncultured Verrucomicrobiota bacterium
ACCGGGATCATCGCCGGAATCCCTTCCTGCGTGATGGTCACCTCGGTTCCGCAGGAGACGGGGCGCAGCCGGACGGTCGTCACCATGTCCCCCGGAAGTGCGGGGGAATCGAATCGATCGGTGTAGCGAAGGCACTCGTGGGGGACCAACTCGACATAGGTGCCCCCGAACGCATGGCTCTTGCCGGTCGAGAAGTTGGTGAAGGACATGCGGTAAGTGCCCCCGACGCGCGCATCGAGCTGATGGACCTTGCCGGTGAAGCCGTGGGGCGGAAGCCACTTGGCCATCGCGTCGGCGTCGAGAAAGGCGCGGTAGATCTTCTCGGGAGTGGAGCGAAGGACACGGTGGAGTCGGACGGTGTTGGTGGCGTTGGTCGTCATGGTGAATGAAGGGTGCTGGGTTGGTAGAGCTATGACGAATGACGGCCGTGCGTCAGGACATTTTCAGGACCGTCGCCGGCTGATCGCAGTCCGGCGACATGTGCCATGAAATTGACCATTCAAGGAGTGACCCCGGCCGATGTCGGCACCTACCGGTTGCGCTGGACCAATCCGCTCGGCGGGGCCGGGGATCAACTCAGAAGTGTCTCGATCGCGCGGACGAGTTCCGCGTTCTTCCGGTCGTCGAGTGCGTCGGGGTGCGGATTGGCGAAGCGCCGCTGATCGTTGTCGAAATACCTGCCCGAGGCGTTTGCGAATTCATCGCTGAGCGCCGCACGCACGAGGATGTCCGCGCCGGTGCGGAGGTCGCCGCCGGCTACGCCGAAGGCTTCCTTCACCATCTTGCTGCCGAGCATCGACCCGGGATTCAGCGCAACGAAGATCGGGCCGTTTGGATTCGCAAGCGCGAGGTGCCGGGACCACATGAGGATCGCAAGCTTGCTCTGGGAATAGGCCGCCATGTCGGTCAGGCGGACCCGACCCGAGAGCGCATTCAAGCTAACTGGCGCCTGCGCGGCGGAGGAGAGGTTGACGACGCGGCTATCGGTCCCGAGCAGAGGTCTCAGCCGTTGCGTGAGCAGATAAGGTGCGATGGTGTTGACGACGAAGCGCACATCGAGACCGCCCGGAGCGATTGGGTCGCGCGTCTTGAGAACCCCGGCGTTGTTGATCAGCACATCGAGGCTCCGGTGTTGTTGGGAAACTTCCTGGGCGAGTGCTGCGACGTCGTCCAGACGTGAGAGGTCGGCCACGTAGGTTTCTACGGAGCCGCCGGTGTGCGTCGTCGCAACCTGCTCCAACTTCTTCGGGTTGCGGCCGTGGAGCAGAAGCTGATGTCCTCGCTCGGCGAGCATTCGGGCGGTTTCCAGGCCAATGCCGTCGGTGGCTCCGGTAATGAGGATGGTCTTTTGCATGGCGTCTGGGGGCCGGAAGTTCGGGGCTACTTGAGGGGGACGACCCGATAGGGGCCGTCCGTGCGCACGTAGAGGACGCTTTCTTCGGTGGCGCTGGAGGCCACGCGGTGCGCCGCGGCTCCGTCGGCGCTGAAATAGCTGCCCGCCTCCAGCTTTTTTCGACTGGTATCGCTGACGTGATACTGCGGCAGCCCCTTGATGCGGCAGGGCGCGGATAGAGCATCCAGCCGTCGCCGTGCCGCGCGATCCACTCCGGCGCCTGCTGACTGGCACCGGTGATCAAGAGCGGCAGTTTGCCAGCCGTCGGCTTGGGCAGCAGGTCCATGCCGTTCCCCGGACTGCCGTAGGGACTTCTAAACTCCGGCCGGCTTTCGCTCATGCGGCGTATGTAGTCGAAGCTGTCGCGGAAACGTTCGCCCCGGTTGGCGAAGGGCAGATGGAGCGCCGGGTATTCATCCGGCCGATCGCCCGAGGCGACACCGAGGATCAACCGCCCGCCCAAAGAACGTCCGCGCTCGCCGCGGCCTTCGCGACATGGGCGGGATGACGCAGGGGCAGCACGATGCTTGCGACACCCAGCGCGATGCGCTCCGTCCGCCCGGCCAGAAGTCCGAGGTAAACGAACGGATCGTGAACCTGCCCCGCGTCACCGAAGGACGGCACATTGAACGGGACATCGCGCAGCCAGACGGAGGAGAACCCGAGTCGATCGGCGAGTTGAACGCGCTCGAGCTGCCGGGCCATCGTCGGCACAGGGCTATGCGGGTAGGCTTCCAGTGGCACCACCAACCCAACGCTCAGCCGCCCTGGTCGGAACACGGAATTGTAGCCCCGGTTGATCGAGGTGAAGGCGGAACGTGTGAGTCGCTGGAGCATGTCGGGATCGGGTCGATACGATCCGGGGGGCGGTGAAAAACGGCGCGTAACCTGGTGAGTCGCCCCGCGCGATTCCTCTCAGGACGCGAAGCCCTCGAGCACGTTCTTGCCGATGACACGGCCGCTCTCCTGGGCGATGTGCGCCTGCTTGAGCGTTTCCACGCTGAGTTTGCCGAGGTTTCCGGTGACGGTGGAGATCAGTGTGCCCGCATCGATCAACTCGGAGACGCGGTTGAGCAGCGCGTGTTGTTTTTCGAGGTCGTCGGTCTGGAACATGGAACGGGCAAACATGAACTCAAAGCTGAAGCTCAGCGCCTTCATTTTGATCGAGCCGATGTCGATGCCGTCCGGGTCGTCGATCATTGCGATATGGCCGCGCGGCTTGATGAGTTCGACGATGCCGGGGAAGTGCTGTCCGGAACCGTTGAGCGTCGCGACGTAGCGCGGCTGGAGGCCGAGTGCCCGGACCTGCGCAGCCAGCGGCTCGCGGTGGTTGATCACGTGGTCGGCGCCCATTTTCCTTACCCACTCGACGGTGTCGCCGCGCGAGGCGGTCGCGATGACGGTGAGGCCGGTGAGCTTCTTGGCGAGCTGGATGAGGATGGAGCCCACGCCACCCGCGCCGCCGATGACCAGCAGGGCATCGCCCTGACCTTCGCCTTCCTTGAGGCCGAAGCAGTCGAAGAGAATTTCCCACGCGGTGATGGAGGTCAGCGGAAACCCAGCGGCCTCAGGGAAGCCGAGCGACCTCGGTTTTTTGCCGACGATGCGCTCATCCACGGCATGCAGTTCCGCGTTGGTGCCCGGCCGCGTGATATCGCCAGAGTAGAACACCTCGTCGCCCACCTTGAACTTCTGCACGGCACTGCCGACCTGACGCACCACGCCCGCGGCGTCGTAGCCGATGATCTTGGTCTGGCCGGGCTCAGGACCCATGTGCGGCCAGGACCGGACCTTCACGTCCACGGGGTTGAGGGAGATGCCGCGCACCTCAACGAGGAGATCGTGCGGCTGGAGTTCGGGGGTCGGGGCTTCGAACGCGATCAGCGCGTCTGGAGCGGTGATGGGGCCGGCCTTTTGGTATCCGATGGCTTTCATGGTGGGATCGTTTGTGGTTCGTGATCGAAACGTCAGGCCCCAGGCATGCCATTTTGCGTGCAATTGGGGAAACGAGTAGTTTCAATCCCATTGATGAGAAAAAGGGATAAATCCCAATTTCAACTGGAAGGCGATCTCCTCAGTCTCCGCGCCCTGATCGCCGTCGTGGATGAGGGCGGTTTCTCGGCGGCGGCGAAGCGGATTCACCGCACCCAATCGGCCGTGAGCCTGCAGATTGCCAAGTTGGAGGCACGGCTGAATTCGAAGCTCCTGGAGCGTTCCACGCGCTCCGTCGCGTTGACCCCCGCAGGGGAGACCTTTATCAGCTACGCCCGGAGGATTCTCGAACTCGCCGACGAAGCGGTGCTCGCGGTGACCTCGCCGGAAGAAAGCACCTTGCTGCGCGTGGGGGTGGTGGAGTATCTGGCGCCGCAGCATCTGCACACG
>CAZYJB010000437.1:3785-4561 GCA_964647675.1 uncultured Verrucomicrobiota bacterium
TTGCTGGCGCGCTTCCGGCGGGCGCACCCGAATTGCGATCTCAGCCTCGTCCTGGGCGCGTGCAGCGACATCCTCGAGAAGCTGCGCCGGGGCGAGATGGATATCGTATTCGCCGGACCGGATGCGGACGGGGGCGAATTGCTTTGGGAAGAGCCGCTGGTTTGGACGGGGACGCTCGACTCATCAAAAGCCCCGGTGGAACTCGTCCTGATGCCCGCACCGTGTCATTACCGGCAGATGGCATTTGCCGCGCTCACCAAGGCGCGCCGGCCGTGGAAACTAGCAATTGAAGCCAATTCGGTGCAGGCCGTGCAATCGGCCATCCGCGCGGGCCTGGGCGCGAGTGTATTGCCATGGTCCGCCGTGTTGGACGACATGCCGTTGATTGGCAAAGTGCTTCCGAAACTGCCCAAGACTTCGGTGTTGAGCTACATGCGCCCGGACCTGTCGCACCCGTATGCGCAACGATTCGTGGACTTCCTGCTCGCCGGAATCGCGCCCAACGGTGAAGAACGGGCGGCCGGTACGCACCGGGCGCAGCGTTACGCACACCCTGGGAACCGCGCCGCCAACGTGAAGCGGCTGGTCAAAATACAACGCGAATCGATTAGCCGTCACAAACCGGAACGGTCCGATATCATCCCACGGATTCCTAAACCGGGGATCAGCCCTTCACGTCGTAGCAGTGGATGAGCTCCTGGTCGCGCAGGTACAGCCGGCCGTTGACGACGACCGGGTGGGTCCAGATGCGGCCCTGCGGGCTGCGCCGCTTGGTC
>CAZYJB010000438.1:0-4561 GCA_964647675.1 uncultured Verrucomicrobiota bacterium
TGGCGATGAGCCGCGTCTGGCTCACGACGACCTTGAGCAAGGGGATGGGCAGCTACGGCGGCGTGATCGTCGGTCCGCGACGGCTCCGGAAGCTGCTGGTCGAGCGCAGCCGGATCATGGTGGGCAACACCGCCGTGCCGCCGCCGCTGGCCGCCGGGGCTTTGGCGTCAATCGAGGTCCAGGAATCCGAAGGGCGCGCGCGTCGTGATCGGCTCGCTGCCCGTGCGAAATCGGTGCGCACACGACTGGCGGCTGCGGGACTGCCAATTCCGGAGGGCCCGGGGGCGATGTTCACCTTTGCACCGAGATCGTCGGCCTCGGCCAACCGCTTGAAGAAGCGTCTGGAAGAGGCGGGACTGCAGGCACCCCTGATCCGGTATCCGAACGGACCGGCGCTGGAGTTCTTCCGGTTCGCGCTGTCGAGCGAGCACGAAGACCGCCAGGTGGAGACGCTGGTGTCGGTGCTCTGCGAACATGCAAAGCGGGGAGGCGTGTGACGACGATGCGGGACAGGGTGTCGAGGCGAGGCGGGCACGCGCTGGCAAGTGGTCTTGCTGGAGGCGTTCTGGCGGTGCTCTTGGGGGTCATGGGATGTGGAAGGCAACCGGGGCCCAGGTCGTCGGAGGCCGGCAGTTACGGGACGTGGGATCCCCAGACCCGGGCGTCCAATGACACCACGGCGGCGCGCACCGAGATTCCGCCGTGGGCGTGGCCGTCGGGGGCGAATACCTCCGTGGCCCAGTCGTCGCTGGCGCCATACTCGCTCTGGCACACGCGCGAGCGGGTCGTGCGCTGGTTTGCGGGATTGGCGGAAGCCGGGATGGGCGGTCCGACCTTTCTGGCGTATTCCTCGCCCACCGGGATCGCGACGATGCCCGTGGGTGGAAGCGTCGAGGGCGGCCAGATGCGCGAGAACTGGTTGCTCGTCGGTTTTCCCGGCGCGGAAGGCTGGAAGGATTGGGACAGTCCCTGGGCTATTTTTCTGCAACGCCGCCCGGGCCAGGTGACATTAGGCACGAATGGCGTGGAGGCGACGTTCACCAACGAGGCCGCGCATTTCGCGCTGATGCCCTTGTACGGCTACTACAAGCCGCCGCAGAAAGGTCGCGAGATATTGAAGGCGCAGGGGCTGAAGGAAAAGGAGTTGCTGACCTGGGAGTGGCCCATTGTGGTGGCGCGCGATCCCCTCACGCGGCTGCGGTATTGGGCGGGAGCCACGCGCTGGTTCCCCTATGACGTGGAGACCACGCTGAGCGTGGGCGCAGGCGGCGAGTCGCTCACGGCCGTTCAACGATTTCGGGCGCTCGCGATTCCGGACGATTGGCGCACCCGCCCCGTCAAGGTGGCACCGGTGAGTCCGGTCCTGGGCCTGGCGTTGAAGTCGGAGCCGGCGTTTCCCGCCGAGGTGAAACCACGACCATTCGACTTCGAACTCGCCACGCCGCAGGGACCGTACTTCGCCGTGCCCGAAGCGGAATCCGTGACCGTGACCCTGCCGTTGCTGGGCCTCGTCTCGACGGCCGAAGTGCTGACCGACCATCCCCCGGCGACCGGTGATGCGCAGTTGGATTCGACGCTGCGCCAGGTGCGCGAGCGGGTGGCGGGCCTGATGCGCGAGCGGTTCGGCTCCGCAGCCATGCCGTCGGCGGGAATCCCGGATGACGCCATGCGGGAGGGACTTCAGTGGTACGCACGTGCGTTGCCGTGGGCAGATTCCGCGACACGGAGCAACGCGGCGACGCTCCTGCGGCGCTGGCTGGTGGAACGTGGCCTGAGCGAGGAGGCGTTTCGGGCCGTCGCGGGCGGCGTGGCGTGGCCGATCGTGGAGAAGTGGCAACGGGAGACGGTCGAAGGCGTTTGGGCCTACGCGCATCATTCCGGCGACCACGAGTTGGTGCGCGAACGGTGGGATCAGGTGATGCGGATCCTGACCAGTCTCCCGGGAGAGACCCAGCACGGCGGGATGGTTCCCGCGGGGAGGGAGGACCGGGCGCCGCAGTTTGAGTGGCGGCTGGGCATGGCCGTGGCTTCAGCGCGACTGGCCTATATGGCGAGGGACCCATTCATGTGGATGTCGGCAAATCGCCGAGTCGGGGAGGCGTTGGTCCGTGAGCATATCCGCTGGGCGGGCGGGCGCTGGATTCGTGAGCAGCAACCCTGGCATTCCATGGATCCCCTGCCGGCCGCACTCCGCCTGGACAAACCGCAGTTCGGCGGTGGGGGATGGGTGACTCAGGAGGTGGAAGCAGAGACGGAACTGGCCGCGTTCCTGGGACGTGCGGTATGGGATCCGGAGGTGGGGCGATACGCGCGGCAAAGACTGGCGAGCGATTTGGGAGCCAGCCTGAAGCGATGGGAAGAGGGCGACAAGACGGCGACCGGACTGGACTTCGCCGCGATCCGCGGCTGGCTGACCCCGACAGGCATGACCAATCAATGGCGCTTCCCGGGGCCGGATTTGGGAACGGGATCAGACGCGCAGGTGCTCGCCGCGTGCCTGGGTTGGGCGCGTTGGGCGGGTGCGATGCCCATCGAGAGGTTGATCCCCGAGAGTTTCTCGCGCTTCGCGAGGCCGGGAATCGGATTCGTCCTCGCACCCTCCCGCGGGCTGACCCATCGGCTGCGGTTCGGGGTCTCCGAAGGGACTCCGGCCGATCGTCGCCAAGCCGCAGCGCGTTTGGTTTGGCCGGATTGGAAAGGCTCGAGTGAAGGAGGGTGGAGTTTTGGGGACGTGACCGTGGGTGAGCGCGGCGCGTTGGAGGAACCGACCTTCGAACTTCTCCCGAGCGGCGGCACGGAGAGCGTCGAGGTGCTGTCGTGGGTTCCGAGGGCGAGCGCACCGTGAATTCCGTGGACAAGGGACGGGGGCGGTCGTAGAGGAGTCGGCCATGAATTCCCGAATGTTGGCGGCCTTGTTGTCGGCGTGCGTGGCGCTGTCGAGCGCACCTTCGGGCCGGGCTCAAGAGCCCGCCCCGACCTCGTCCGCGGCCTCCTCGCGTCCCCCCGCCTCGAATGCGCCGGATGCCGGCGAAGTGGCGGCGGATGCCCTGATCGTGCGCCCGGTTTCCTTCGCCGCGACAGCGGTGGGTGCGGCGATTTTTGTCGTGGCCCTGCCCTTCGCCGCCATCGCGAGGGACGTGAAGGGTACCGGGCGGGCCCTGGTGGGCGCGCCGGCCGCCTTCACCTTCAAACGCAAGCTCGGCGATTTCTCCGATTCCCGGCAGTGGTGAGGCGGAGGCCGGGACGGCCGGTCAGGTGACCGCACGCTGGCGGGCGCGGTCGGGCCAGGTGAAGCAGATGGTCGCGCCTTCGCCGGCGGTGGATTCGATCCAGATCCGGCCACCGCGCGTCTCGACGATGCGTTTGACGAGCGTGAGGCCCAGGCCGACTCCGGGCACCTGTCCCATGGGATCGAGGCGTTGGAAGATCTGGAAGACCTTCTCCTGGTAACGCGGCGGGATGCCGGGTCCGTTGTCCGCGACGCGGAATTCCCAGGACCCGCGCCGGCGCAGAGCTGAGACCCGGATGAGCCCGTGTTCCTTGTCGAGGTACTTGAGCGCGTTGTCGATCAGGTTCTGGAAGATCTGGTAGAGCCGATCCGGATTGCCCCAGATCACGGGAAGATCGGGGGCGGGTTCGATCTGGATGTTGGAAGGAGGTGCGATGACCGCGGCGATTTCGCGGATCATGTTGAGCGAGGAAACGCTGCTTTCGGCCTCCGGCGTGCGCCCGACCTTGGCGCAGGCGAGTAGACCGTCGATCATGCGCTGCAGATGCAGGACGCGCCCGCGCAGGAGGCCGAGCAGCCGCAGGCCCTCGGCGTCGAGACGGGCCGCGTGGTCCTGGGACAGCCATTCCGAGAGCTGATGGATGCCGCGCAGCGGGGCCTTGAGGTCGTGCGTGACCACGTAGGCGAACTCGGCGAGTTCCTCGTTGGTGGAGCGGAGGTCCGCGGTGCGTTCCTCGACGCGTTGTTCGAGTTCGGCGTTGAGCTGGCGGATGCGTGCCTCGGCGTGTTCGCGCTGGCGGTCGATGCGCACGGCGCCGATGAGGTTGGCGCAGGTGATGAGCAGCGGTTCGAGACGGCGGATCATGCCGGTCTCGTAGCCCGAGCGGGGTCGGCAGAGGGCCGCGACGCCGACCATTTTCTCGTCGTGCTGCAACGGCAGACCGAGCACCTCCAGATGGGACGGTGGACCCGCCGCGGGGCCCTCGTAGGCGCGGAGCACCGGGGTGGCGGAATTCATGACCTCGAACAGGAGATCGGTCAGGCGCGCGCGGAGGGAGGGGTCCTGGGGAGCCACCGGGATGACAGCGGACGGCGCGGGATAGAGGGTGAGCTCGGGTTTGCCTCCGGCGCCCGCGGCCACCTCGCCAATGAGGCCGGCGGTGGAATCCGTCATCTGGACCAACCGCTCCAGCATGTGGGTGAACGTGACGGCCGGATCCGGGTTGGCGATGAAGCGGGCCTGGACGTCGCTGACCGATTGCAGGAGTTCGTGGCCTTCGCGGAGGGCGCGTTCCGCTTGCTGGCGCCGTGAGATGTCGGCGAAGGACACCA
>CAZYJB010000439.1:0-4559 GCA_964647675.1 uncultured Verrucomicrobiota bacterium
CGCGGATGACGCGGACGGCGATTTCTCCGCGATTGGCGATGAGGACCTTCTCGAACATGAGGCGTTGGACCTTGGGCGGAGGGCTGGGAATCCGGTGCCGAAAGCGGTGATCCGGGAGAGTGCGGAAAGAGGCGGCGACGCGCGCGCGTTTCGGCGTGGGGCGGCTTGCTTTAGAGCGGTCGGACCTTGAACAGCGGCTGTCCGAATTCGACGGGCTTTGCGTTGTCGACGAGGACTTGGGTGATGACGCCGCGGACCTCCGCTTTGATTTCGTTCATTACCTTCATGGCCTCGATGATACAAACGACCGAGTCGGGACCGACTTCGGTGCCAACATCGGCGTAAGGGCTCGCGTCGGGCGAAGGTGAACGATAAAGAGTCCCGATCATCGGGGACTTGATCTCGACTGCTCCCGCCGGGCTGTCCGCTCCTCGGGCGGGGGTGGCGGCAGGCAGAGCGGCGGCGGTGGCGGCAGCAGGGGTGCCAGGTACGGCGCCGATATCGTCAAAGCTGATTGCCTGGGCCCCGTTTACCCCTCGTTTGAGTCGGATCTTGAATTCTTGGCGTTCGAGTTCGAACTCCGAGATCGCGTTCTTCCGCATCAGGTCGATGATCGCCTTGATGTCTTTCAGGTCCACAGCGGGTCTCCGGTTGCTCGCAGCCTTGGTTGCCCCAGCTTGGGGGTCCAAGTCTTGGGAACAAAAAAAGCAGCCGCCACGAAATCGACTGCTGCTCTGGTTTGCTTCAAGACGCCGGGACGCTAGCGGGCGAAAAATCTTCGGTCAAGTCCAGTTTGGGGTTCAGCTCAGGCAGCGACCCAGCCAATACAGGGTCAGATAGCCCTGTTTAGGAGGGCTTTTGGCTCTTCGTTATTGTTACAGCCGCTTGTAGTGCCAGAAGGTAGGAATCTGCGCCGAATCCCGCGATGACCCCCCGACTCACCGCAGCAAGGTAGGAGTGGTGCCGGAACGGTTCCCGTGCGTGGACGTTCGAAAGGTGAACTTCCACGGTGGGCACGCCGCATGCCGCCACGGCATCGCGCAGTCCGACACTCGTATGAGTGTAGGCCGCCGCGTTGAGCACGATCACGTCGGCGGCGCTCCGCGCTTCCTGTACCCAGGTGATCAAGTCGCCCTCGTGGTTGGACTGCCGGAAGTCGATCGACGGCGCCTCCGGGAGGCGACCCGCCGCCTCGCGAACCTGTCGCTCGATCTCGGCCAGCGTGACGCTTCCATAGACGGACGGCTCGCGTGTCCCGAGGAGATTCAGGTTGGGGCCGTTCAGGAACAGGAAGCGCATTTCAGGCTGAGGTTAGCGATGTCGGGCCATCCGGTGAAGGCTTTTGGACGAGCAGCCAGCCCAGCAGCGCGAAGGCGCACCAGGAGGTGGCTGGGATGTAGAGGCCAAATTCGACGCCCCCCTGCACCCACCAACCGAGCACGCCCAAAGCGACGGCTGCCGTGACCGCATCGTGCCGCCAGGCACGCTGCCGAATCACCGCGAGCAAAGAGGTCGTCGCAAAAGCAAGATAGAAGAAAAATCCCGGCAGGCCGGAGTCCACGCCCTGCTGGAGGTAGTCGTTGTGCACCAGTTGGGCCATCTCTGATTCCGGCCGCTTGACTCGCGAGTACACCCGCTTGAATCCGCCGGGCCCGTGCCCGGTCCACGGTCGTTCCTTCACGCCGGTCAGGGCGGCGGACCAATAGTCGAATCGCGCGGAGACGCTGGTGGCGCCCGCCTTGAGTTTCTGGGCGTAGAGGCCGGCGAAGGCACCGAGTCCGACAACCACAAGTCCCAGCGCGCCGGCCAGGCGAATGCGGGCTGGAATGGGGCACTGCGCCAGGACCACCAGGCCCATGAGCACGGCGATGAGCCAGCCGGCCTTGGAGCCGGACCAGACCAGCACGGCGAGTCCGGCCGCGGCGACCAGGGCTGCCACGGCGCGGGCGGCGAGGGGTCCGCGCCGCAAGGCCAGGGTGTGTGCGAGCACCACGGTCACCGGCAGCAGGAGCAGCACCGCGCCGGCCAGGGCGTTGGGGTAGACCAAGGTGCTGAAGACGCGGTTGCTCCGGATGCGGGCGAGGTATTCAGGAGGAAGCGTCCGGCCCGCCGCACTTTCCAGGATCATCTTGCGGGTGGCTTCCAGTCCGCCAAAGCGTTGTTCCGCAGCCAGGGCGAGCACCACCAGGAACGCGCCGGCGAGGCAGATCCAAAACGTGCGCAGGACTTCCGCGCGGGCGAGGGCCTGTCCGCCCAGCAGGACGCAGACCACCAGGGCGGTGAAATGCAGGAGGATGGGCAGGGCGAGCGGTCGGTCGACGGCACCCAGCGTGGCGGCGACCTGGCAGGCGTACCAGGCGAGCAGACTCCACCAGCAGGCGCGCGGGAGATCGATCCGCAAGGGGGCGCGCAGGAGCGGCAGCGCGACCATCAGGGCCAGAGCAAGGAGCGGGTAGGCGAAGCGCAGCGGCCAGGCAAAGACGCGCCATTCCACGAAGTTGGTGGGGGTCCCCACCAGCGCATCCAGAATCACCGGGTTGCCGAACTTCAGAAGGCCGAGGGCGAGCACGAGTCCGAACACCCCGGCGAATGCGGCGCCGCGCGGGGGAGGGACGGGGCGGGCCGGGGCGACGAAGGTCTTCATGAAGCGCTGGGGCGCCGCGGCGAACTCACAGGTGCAGTTTGATCAGCGAAATCTCGAGCGCGAGCGCCTCCTGCACGTTGGTGTGGAGCAGGGATTGGGTTCGCTCGAGGGTTTCGAGATTGGCCATGGCGCGTGTGGGATCGATGCGACCGGCCACTGCGCGGGAGGCGGATTCGAGGGCGGGGAAGGCGAGCAGCGAGGCGGGCTGACCGTGGCTCAGGAGCCAGACATCGCGCAGCCAGCGTTGCACATCCTGCAGCACGGAGGCACGGCGGAGGCGGTACTCGGCCTCGGTGGCGGCTTCGGACTCCTCCTCCCACTGTTCGCGCAGGGAGGGATCGACGTCCTTCAGGTCCTTGTAACGCGCGGCCGGAGAGCGGCGCTCCACCTCGGCCTCGGCGACCTCGCGCAGGCGGGCCAGACGCGCGAGCAGGGAGTCGAGGAGTTGATATCGCGCGAGCAGCGAGCGAGCGGGCGCCTCGAGCGAGCGGGCGAAGGCGGCCAGCCAGTCGAGGTGCTCGGGATCGGGATCGGGCGAGCCCGGGAAACTAAGCCGCAGGCACCGCGAGAGGATGGTTTCGAGGAGGCGCTCCGGTTCGGTGGAAAGCAGGAGCAACAGTGAACCAGCGGGAGGCTCCTCGAGCGTTTTGAGGAAGGCGTTCGCGGACTCGGATTGCAGCCGGTCGGCACCGACGAGGATGCCCACCTTGCGGCGGCCTTCGGTGGGTTTGAGCTGGACGGTGCCGATCAGTTCCCGCACCTGGGCCACGCGGATGATACGAGTCTTCGATTCGGCGCGGATCCAGTGCACGTCCGGGTGGAGGCCGCCTCGGATGCGGCGGCAACTCGAGCACTGGCCGCAGGCGGACTCGGGCAGGGCGCCGGGCGACGCGGCGTCGGTGTCCGTGGCGGTGACCGTGACGGGCTTGGTGCAATTGACGGCGGTGGCGAGTTCGCGCGCGATGCGTTCGAGCAGCTCGGGGGATTCGCCCGAAAACAGGTAGGCATGCGCGAGGCGGCCACGCGCGAGGCTGCGCTGAAGCAGGCTCACGGAATGCCGCGCATCGGGAAAATCGGCCCAGGCCACCCGCGGGTTCTAGCCTGTGCGACGGGCATCGCTCAAGGCCTTGCGCGGAGATCCTCCGGACTCGCCGCTCGGGCGATGAGGAACTCGGTCACCGCCCTGACCATGCAGAAGGACGTTCGAGCTTCGCGCTTGGAGGTTCTCCTCCGCACGGCAGAGTCGGGCCGTGCTGCGACTCGGGATCACCGGAGGCATCGGAATGGGCAAATCCACCGCGGCGAGGTTGCTGTCCGACCTCGGTGTCCGCGTGACCGACACCGACGAGGTGGCGCGCGAAGTGGTGAGGCCGGGGACTGCCGGCCTGGCGGCCGTGCGCGCGGCCTTCGGCGATACGGTGATGGCGTCGGATGGGTCGCTGGATCGCGCGGCCCTGGGGCGCCTGGTCTTTGCCGACGCGTCGGCACGGGCGCGCCTGGAAGCCATTCTTCACCCGGCGATTCGCGCGGCGTGGGAGTCGCAGTTGTCCGCCTGGTCTGCCGAGGGCGTGGTGGCTGCGGCCGTCGTCATCCCGCTGCTGTTCGAAACCGGGGCGCAGGATCGCTTTGATGCCGTGGCCTGCGTGGCCTGCCGACCGGAATCGCAGCGGGACCGGTTGCGGGCTCGCGGCTGGTCGGACGACGAGTCCGCACGCCGGCTGGCCGCGCAATGGCCCGTGACGCGCAAGATCGACGCATCGCGTTATCTGGTCTGGACGGAGGGCCCCGAGCAGGTCCAGGCCGCGCAATGGGAACGGGTGCTCGCCTCCGCGACGGCCCGTGCCGCCCGACCCGGCTGATCTCACGTCGCTAACGCCGGGCCAGGCGGCCGGTGGTCAGTTCCTTCACCAGCGCC
>CAZYJB010000440.1:0-1343 GCA_964647675.1 uncultured Verrucomicrobiota bacterium
CCTCGGCGTGCATCACCACGAGGCGCATCTCTACTCCCCCTGGATCGACGGAAAGACGGGCGCGGTCTCGTTCGATGGCTTCGAACCCCATGTCTCGCTCATCGTGAGCGGCGGACACACGGTCCTGGTGCACGTCGAAGCCGAGCTTCGTCATCGCGTTCTGGGCGCCACGCTCGACGACGCGGCCGGTGAATGCTTCGACAAGGTGGCGAAGCTGCTGGGATTGCCCTATCCCGGCGGACCGCTCGTGGACCGGCTCGCGCGCGAGGGGCGCGCGGACGCCTTCGATTTTCCGCGGCCGATGCTGCGGGAGGCCGGGGACGACTTCAGTTTCAGCGGATTAAAGACCTCGGTACGCACCTTTCTGGGGAAGAGGCCGGGACTGGCGGACGACCCGCAAGCCCTGCGTGACCTGTGCGCGAGCGTGCAGGCGGCGATCGTCGACGTCCTGGTGGCCAAGCTGATGTCCGCTGCGCGGCGCCTGGGGGTGCGGCGTGTTTCGGCCTCGGGCGGGGTCACCTGCAATTCGGGATTACGCGAACGCCTGAGCCGCGAGGCGGCGCAGGAGGGGATGCGTCTCCTGCTGGCGGCGCCGGGTTACTGCACCGACAACGCGGGAATGATCGGGGTGCTGGCGGTGCGCCGGCTTCGCGCCGGCGGTCGCACCGGACTGGACGAGGAGATCCGGCCGGGCTGGGCGCTCGAGGAGACGGGCAGCTAGGTCTTCCAGTCGAAGGCGTGTTTCTTGAGCGCGTAGAGGTAGCCCACGAACAGCGTGCCGAGGAAGCTCAGCATCGCGCCGAAGATGAGCGACGCGTTCTCGATCAGCATCTCGCGGTAGACCACCGCCCACGGGTACATGAACACCACTTCGATGTCGAAGAGGATGAAGAGCATCGCCACCAGGTAGAACTTCACCGAGAACCGCGAGCTGCCTCCGCCGGTCGGCAGCATGCCGCACTCATACGCGCTGTCCTTGACCGGGTTGCGGCGTGCCTTCACGCCGAGCAGGACCGACACCAGCAGCATCCCCGTCGCGAACAACACGGCGAACGCCGCCAGGAACAGAACCGGAAGATACTGCGTGAGCTGGTCCGACATGCCGGGCCGAGCCTAGCTGAGGCCCCCCGCCGCCGGCAAGGGCGGGGTCCGGCAGCAGCAGCGGGCGGCTTGCGCCTGCACGGGTCTGCCGTCACCTTGCGACCGCTGTGCCGGAACTTGGCAAAACCCTGGTGGTTGTTGGGCTGCTCATCGTGGGCGCGGGGATCGTGCTCTGGAGCGGCGTGGGCCGCGGCTGGCTCGGGCAGCTTCCCGGGGATATCCGGATCGATCGCGGCGGGTTC
>CAZYJB010000440.1:1353-3217 GCA_964647675.1 uncultured Verrucomicrobiota bacterium
TCAGCCTGCGCTTTCCGATCGTGACCTGCGTGGTGCTGAGTGTCGCGTTGTCGCTCTTGTTGTGGCTCTTCCGACGCTGAGGTCTGGCTGGCGACGCCGGGGATCCGCGGTGCGCGCGGCGACCTGGCTGCTTCGGGCGCTTTTCCTGACGGGCTTCGGGATCCGCCTCGTGGGATCGGAGGCGACACCGGCTGGCGAATTGCGGGGACTGTGGGTGGACGGCTTCCATGCCGGATTTCGCAGCGCGAGCGAGGTCACCCAACTGGTCGCACACGCAAGGACCGCGGGCTTCAACGCGCTCTTCGTCGAGGTGCGCCGTCGCGGCGACGTGTTCTACACCAGCTCCCACGAACCTCGCGCCGCGGAAGTGGATCCAAGGGTCGATCCCCTGCGGTTGCTCCTCGATGAGGCCCACTCCGAGCGCGCCGGTCCGCGAATCCAGGTCCATGCCTGGATCGTGGCGTATAACATCTGGAATCATGCCACGCGGCGCCCGGTCCAGACCAATCATCCCTATGTGTTACACCCCGAATGGCTGACGCGGACCGCGTCCGGGAAGACCTGGGACGGCGCCAACTACGCGTTCGACCCGGGGCACCCCGGGGTGCAGGAGCATGTCTTTCAGGTGGGGATGGAGTTGGTGCGACGCTACGAAGTCGACGGCCTGCACCTGGATTACATCCGGTACGCGGGTCCGGAATGGGGGTACAACGCGCGGGCGGTCGAGCGATTCAACCGGTTGAACCTGCGTGAAGGCGTGCCCGCTCCTCGCGACGCGGCGTGGCTGCAATTCCGTCGCGACCAGGTCACGGCACTGGTGCGCCGGTTGTATCTCCACATTCGTTCCGAGAAACCGTCCATCACGCTTTCGGCGGCCACCATCGGCTTTGCGCCGGGCATCACGAATTCGGTGCAATGGCCGGCCTCCGCGGCGTACTCGCATGTCCTGCAGGACTGGCGTGCCTGGATGGAGGAGGGGATCCTCGACTGGAACTTGCCGATGCTCTATTTCCGCGAGCGCAGCGAAGGCGAGGAGTTCACGAGGTGGGCGCGGTTCGTGCGCGGGCACCAGTATCGACGTCGCGCCGCGGCGGGTCTCGCGTTCTACCTGAATCCGTTGCCTGCCACCCTCGCGCAGAGGCAACGAGCCCTGGCACCGGTGGACGATCTTCCCCCTCTGATCGGTGTGTGCGCCTACTCGTACGCGAACCTTGCTTCCGACCGTGTGGGCCCGCGGGTCGTGGAGGCGTTGAAGCCGGTCGAGCGCGAAGGGGAGGTGCCAGCCGGTCCCTGGTCATCGCCCGCGTCGGCACGTGTTCCTCCCGTGCCGTGGAAGTCGGATGCGACCCTCGCGCATTTGATGGGCTATGTGCGGCGGGGTCCTGAGCGCGGGGCGGTGGATGGTGCCGAAGTGCTGCTGACCTCTGGCGACGTGCGTCTCTGCCTTTCGGACGCCTGTGGTTTTTTCGGGTTCGTCGATGTGACTCCGGGCATCTACCAAATCACCGTGAGTGAGGGCGGAGGGGCGGGACGCACGCTTCCGGTGACGCTGCGTGGCGGCGAGGTCACCCAGGTCGAACTCGAGCTGCCACGGTCGCCTGCGTCACCGTAGCCGCCGCCTTTTCTTCCGTCTCGTTCGCGACTTGTCACTCCTCGCTTGCCACCCGTCACTCACCACCTGGCATCCGCAGGATGCCATCAGGGCCATCGAACGGCTTGCAACGCCAGGCGCCGGCCCGGAGCCTTCCGGCCGTGAACCGAGTGCGGTTGCTTCCCGAACAGGTGGCGAACCAGATCGCCGCGGGCGAAGTCGTGGAGCGCCCCGCCAGCGTGGTCAAGGAACTGGTCGAGAATGCCCTCGATG
>CAZYJB010000440.1:3227-4552 GCA_964647675.1 uncultured Verrucomicrobiota bacterium
CATCTCGGTCGAGATCCTCGCCGCCGGCCGCGGGATGATCCGCGTGACGGACGACGGCATCGGCATGAGCCGCGATGACGCGCTGCTGTGCCTCGAGCGGCATGCCACCAGCAAGATCAGTTCCGCGGCCGACCTGAGCCGTGTGCAGACCTTGGGCTTCCGCGGCGAGGCGATCCCGAGCATGGCGAGCGTGTCGCGTTTCTCGCTGACCAGCCGCGAGCGGGACGCAGACGCGGAATCGCCCGGCACTCAGGTCATCATCAACGGCGGCCGCATCCAGGAGGTCACTGAGTCCGGCGGCGCGTCGGGCACGACGATCGAGGTGCGCAGCCTGTTCTTCAACGTCCCGGCCCGGCGGAAGTTCCTGCGCAGCGACGAAACGGAGCGCTCGCACATCCAGCACTGGCTGACCACCGCCGCGCTCGCGCACCCGGGCGTCGCCTTCAACCTGACCATGGAAGGCCGCACCGTCTGGCAACTTCCCGCGCTGCCCGATTCGGATGTGGCGGCGGAACGCTTGCGTTCGCTGCGCGAGCGGCTGCGCTGGCTGCTGGGGGAGGGTGTGGAGATGATCCCGGTCGATCACGAGGGCGAGATGTCCGCGGCCCGCGTCGCTCCGACGGACGCGCTCGACGTGGCGGAGTACTCGCCGCCTGCCGGGGTGCGGGTGTGGGGCTGGATCGGCGTCCCTGGCGTCTCACGCGGAACGCGCGACGACCAGCACCTGTTCGTCAACCGGCGTCCCATCGAAAACCGCGGCCTGAACGCGGCGCTGGTGGAGGGGTATCACAACGCGTTGATGAAGGGCCGCTATCCCGTGGCCTGCCTCTTCCTCGAACTCGATCCGGCCGAGGTCGATGTGAACATCCACCCCGCCAAGCGCGAGGTGAAGTTCCACCGCGAACGCGCGGTGCGGCACTTCGTGGCCGAGGCCGTGCGCGATTCCCTCAAGGCGTGGCATCAGCAGTCCGTCGAGGCGCCCGAGCCCGACGGGCGGGGATCGCCCGAGCCTCGCGCTCCGATGCCGGCTCCAGCTCCCGATGGCGAAGCGCGCGCGGCTTCGGCGGGGTTCGGTGCGGCATCCTCGCAACGCCCGGCGCCCCCGCTGGTTCTGCGTCCTGAACCCCTCGCGTCCCCCGAGGTTCAGGAAGAGCTCTCCGGCCTCGCCTCGGCTCGATGGTCGCGGCCTGATGTGGTCGCTCCGCCGGCCTCGGTGCCTCGCGGACGCGACGATGCCGGGGTCCCTTACGCGTTGCCTCCGTCACCGCTGCGGCCCGTGGTTCCGGGACCACCGCCCGGCCCGCCTTCGGCCTCGGACCACCTGG
>CAZYJB010000441.1:0-4551 GCA_964647675.1 uncultured Verrucomicrobiota bacterium
CTCCTCTCAGTTGCCAATACTCCCGAGCAAAATGCCAATTGGGGATGGCCTCCATTCTCAGGGCGAGGTTCTCAGCAAGTAGTGCATACCGCTTTGAATCGCCGACTCCGTCCGCTAACAGCATGTGCATCAACCGGGCGCACCGAAGCGAAGTATCGGCGGCTTCGTGCCGGGCAATAGATTCTTCAATGGCCTTGATGGCCTTCTGGTGAAATGTCTTTAGGCGACCAATCTGGGCTCCAATTTGCCGTGCACGCTGAAGGCGATCCAGAGAGTGGGGCCATGATTCGCCTGCTTCCAACACCAGAGATGCCTGAATGTATCCTTCCACTGCCGTTTGTGCAGCTTTGTAGTTCTTCGGCGGACAGATCCAAAGCACATCGGCAACACGTGCCCGGAACTCAGGGTCTATGATCTCGCCCAAAATGTTCGCCAGCGTAGCAAGGTCGGCCGGTGTGAGATCTTCCGGAATCAGAGAACGCCTATCACTCAGAATGATAGCAGGCCGATAGGGGGCTTCGGTCGAATCGTAGGCGGGCCAAAATGAAGCAACGGCAGCCAGACGGCGAAAGACTCCGCTGCCTTTGAGGTCACCTGCCACCTCCAACGAAGTGGCTTGCTTTCCGAGTGCCTCGCAATAAACCCGGCACTCGTGCGAATCCACACCTGCAATGATGGCCTGCCAGTCGTAAGCGCGTACGTGCTCAACGGTTACGCCAAATCCCGAGGATGGAGCGGATGTGCTCATGTTCTAGAATTACTGGCATCATTCATGCGTTATTCGCTGCCCATCGGGTCAACGGCTATTGCCGTTCTCTGAGTAATCGATGCGAATACAAGCTCAACTCCTCAGTGCACTTCCACCCAAGCTACCAGCTCCGCCTGGTAGCTGACGCCGCCGGCTAGTATGCCCCTTTGGTTCAACTCCCGTTGGAATATGGGTTCCACCGTTTGCCGGTAGAAGCGGACACCGAAGCGATCTTCGGCTCCTGAGAGCGGAATTGAATGAAAGATCTCCTCCGGTTTTCGCTCCCATGTTGGGATGCGCTCCCCATTCTCCGACACCGCAATGGTGACCAAACGCGTTTTGCGCTGGCGACGTTCACCCTCCGTTTCCAATCTCCATACGCCAACGCAACCTTTGCGACCGTCTCGGCTGCGAACCCTCATTCCGAGTGCTTGTGGAGGCAGGGACGCGAAATGGCGCTGCCAAGCAACAACCCTCGGATGATCAAGTCCGAGCAATTCCATGGTGGCACTTGACTGCGACCGCTCTCGGTCTGAAGTGAAAACTGACTCGATCTTGCCCTCGGCCGTATCGAGGCGGAAATCGCCCGGGCCAAGGGGCACGAATCTCATGCCTTGTGCCTCCGCAGCATCCTTCACGAAGGCGGTCAGCACCTGCACGTCCTTCGATGTGTGCGAGAGCGGTTCGTAGTCCTCCAGGCTAAACCCATCGAGGTCCTGGAATAGTTCGAAAACCGCCGTGCGTGCGTGCGCCGCGTTGGCTAGTGCCGCCTGAAGCTCGACCTCCGTCCGCCTCAAGCGAGGGTCGCGCAGAGCTTCCGCATAGAGCTTCTGGTAGTTTACACCCTCCGAGAGTTGGCCGAGAATTTGTGCCCGGAGATCTTCCGCCACATTTCCGTGCTCGTCCACCTTACCGAGGGTCTGCGCGATGGCCTTCAGTTTGTCTTCCAGCATGAGGAAGATGCTGCCTTCGATGGTGTCGGAGAGGACGAGGTTGTAAACCTGTGCCGTGTTTTGCTGGCCGTAGCGATGGATGCGCCCGATGCGCTGCTCCATGTCCATCGGGTTAAACGGCAGGTCGAAATTGAAGAGGATTCGCGCGTGCTGGAGGTTGATGCCCTCGCGTCCCGCCGCCGTGCAGATCATCACCCGAGGGCCGTCCTTTTCCTTGAAACGCTTTTCTGCTGCTGTTTTCGAGCCGTGGTCTCCGCCACGTAGAACAACAACGCCCTTGCCGGGGAAATAGTGCTCGATGCACGCTCCGAGCATTTCGACGCTCCCGAGGTAGGTCGCGAAGACCACCATCTTCTCGCGCGGGTTTTGCCCCCACAGCACGTTCATCGCGCCCATGAGCTTTTGCACCTTGGTCTGGATTTCCGGCGGGAAAGCGGCGAGCACCTTGCGGATCATGGCTCGTTCCTCCGGGAGCGCCACCTCGACCGCGTTCACCGCCGTGTCTTCGGCCGCCTCGATGGTGGCTTCGGAAGTGTAGGCGTCTGATGCGAGCGCCAGCTCCTCCTCCTTGAACTTTTTCAGCAGCTTGCGGCGGATGTCGGCGAGGATGCGGTCGGTTTCCGCATCGCCGATTTGATCCGCCCCGAGGCGAAACTCCGACCGGATCAGATCCTTGGCTTCCTGCCACGCTTGGTTGCGTTTCTCCACCTCGTGCTGGGTGTCGAAGACGATGCCCTCATGCACCGTGAGCGCGATCAGGCGGCGGCGCAGGGTGCGGCTTACCGCCGCGAAGCTGGACGCCGCGATCTTCTGGAAAATCGTCATCACGAAGCCCAGCGCCATGCCCTTGCCGCCCTTGCGCTTGGCGAGGGCAAAGCCCTCGGCGAGATACTCCGTCAACAGGCTGTAGAAAGCATTTTCCGCCGGAGACATCAAAAAGCTCTCCGTATGCACCCAGCGTCGGGCGAAGAGCGGCGAGCCGTCGGGCTTGCACGCATCAGCTTTCGTGCGACGCACCACGACCGCGTTGAGCCGGTGGCGCTTCTCCACCATTTCGTGCGCGCTCAGAAACAGCGTGGGGTCGAGCAACTGCACCAGCATCCAGAACCGGAAGTGATCGCCTTGGTGGGGCGTCGCCGAGAGCAGGATCAGGTCGCGCGACTTCTTCCGCATCAACTCCGCCAACTTGTAGTTCAGGGTCTTCTTCACCTTTCCCCCGGCGTTGTAGGCCGTGAGGTGGTGGGCTTCGTCAAACACGATCAGATCCCAGTCCGGCGCCTCTTCGAGCCGCTGCATGCGCTCTTTGAGCTTCAGGGTGTCGATGCTGCCGATGAGGAAATTGTGTTTGGCGAAGGCGTTAGACCGCCGGTCGCTCACGTCGCCTTCGTGACCGAAGATCTCAAAGTTGAGGTTAAACACCTCGTTCAGTTCGCGGTGCCAGTTGTTCACTAGACCGGCGGGCACAATCATGAGCGCCCGCTTCATTTCGCCCCGACTCGCCAGTTCGCGCAGGATCAACGCGGTTTCGATGGTCTTGCCGAGACCGACCTCGTCGGCGACGAGGAAGCGTCGCGGCGACGTGGTGGCCACGCGATGTACCAGCACCACTTGGTGCGGCAGCAGGTCGATCTTGGCCGAGGTAAGGCTCGCCGCGCTGTCGAGCAGAGGCAGACGGTGCGCGAGGTAGGCGAGCCAGGCCCGCCGGTTTCGCTCGGGCTCTCCCTGGGTGTTGAGAATGATTTCCTCGGTGCGGTCGCGGAGCGGAGTGAGCGCCGCCACCGGCACTTGCCGTTCGCCGCTGGCGAAGAAGCAGCGGACAAAGCCGTCGCCGACCTGGGCGACGACCACGCCCTCACCGAAATCGCGGTGCGCCACCCGGCTGCCGGGCATGATGGGCTCGATGGCGGGCAACATCAGGAGACGCGTTGGAGGAAGAGGCCGATGCCGTGCTCTTGGTCGGCGTAGCCCACCGGCACGATGCGGGCGATGTCGCGTTGAGCGCCGTTCCAGATGCAATGGCTGATCGGGATTGTCTCGCCGCGATAGCCGGGGGCCGATTTCCAGATGACCGAATCATCTGACCGGCGATGCTCAAAACGGCGGCGATTCACCATCCAGAAGATCAAGGCTGCCTCCTGCCCTCCGCCCGCGACCTCGGCTTGAAACTCGCGGATCGCGGCGAGCAGTTTGCTTTGCATCCATTCCGTCGCCGCCTCCGGCGTCATTGAGTCGATGGCGGCATCGAGACCCGCGACGATGATCGTGCGGCCGTCCTTGCCGGTGTAGTAGGCCTCGCGATCCGGCCAGCCCTCGGCCTGCCAGCGGAACCACTGGCGCAGTGAAAGCGCCTTGGCCATCGTCCCAAGCTTGGCCAGTTCAGGTGCGTCCCAGATCACGGAGACGCCGCGCTTCGTCCAGAGAATGGAGTCGTTGAGATTGGCTTGCATGGTTTACGCGACCCCCTCGGTGAAACCGAATTCCACTTGGACCGCCTGCACGGCGGGCTTGTTGCGCTCCATCCAATCCTCGTAAAGGCGCTGTGCCCGGTAGGCGGCCTCCTTCACCGTTTGGTTGGCCCCGTTCTTCACAAACCATGGCAGGAGGTCGGGAATGGCCGGGTGGTGGCGGAAGGTGGAGCTGTTGAGCGTATCCCAGACGTTGATGCCGCTGTCGGTGTAGCTGGCGCCAATCAGGAACAGGGTTTGGTCGAGGTCGCGGGCCATGCCCTTACGGTTCTGGCCTTTCCAAGCGCGTGCCCACGCCATCGGCTCAACCATGCGGAAGACCTTGCCATCCTTGTCGCACCAGCCGCGTTTCTCGAAATCGGCGGGAGACATGCCGGTGCCACGC
>CAZYJB010000442.1:0-4538 GCA_964647675.1 uncultured Verrucomicrobiota bacterium
CTCATCTGCGAGGCCTACAACATCATGAAGCTCGGTCTCGGCATGACGGCGGACGAGATGCATGCCGTGTTCAAGACGTGGAATGAGGGCGACCTGGAGAGCTACCTCATCGAGATCACACGCGACATTCTTGGGTTCAAGGACGAGGACGGCTCGGCGCTGGTCGAGAAGATCCTCGATACCGCCGGGCAGAAGGGCACGGGCAAGTGGACCGTCCAGAATTCAGCGGACCTAGGCATTCCGATCACCCTGATTGCCGAAGCGGTCTATTCGCGTTGCGTTTCGGCGTTGAAGGACGAGCGCGTCAAGGCGGCGCGCAAGCTGAAGGGACCGCGTCCGGCGCTGGCCCAGGCGAAGAAGCCGGAGGCGAAGGCGCAGTT
The DNA here is from genome assembly GCA_964647675.1 of uncultured Verrucomicrobiota bacterium. Taxonomy (GTDB): domain Bacteria; phylum Verrucomicrobiota; class Verrucomicrobiia; order Limisphaerales; family CAIMTB01; genus CAIMTB01. The sequence goes on from CAZYJB010000442.1 coordinate 381, forward strand.
TGTGAACGACATCCGCGACGCGCTGTACTGCTCGAAGATGGTGAGCTACGCGCAAGGCTACATGCTGATGCGCGCCGCGGCGAAAGAGGCCGGCTGGCAGTTGAACTACGGCGGCATCGCGCTCATGTGGCGCGGTGGTTGCATCATCCGCTCGCGGTTCCTCGACAAGATCAAGGAGGCCTACGACAAGAATCCGAAGCTCAGCAACCTGATGCTCGACGATTACTTCCGCGCCGAGATCAAGCGTTGCCAGAAGGGCTGGCGCAACGTGGTGGCCACGGCCATGAAGCGCGGCATCCCGGTGCCGGCGTTCTCCACCGCGCTGGCCTTTTACGACCAGTATCGCAGCGCGGTGCTGCCGGCCAACCTGCTGCAGGCCCAACGCGACTACTTCGGTGCCCACACCTATGAGCGCGTCGACAAGCCGCGCGGCGAGTTCTTCCACACCAACTGGACCGGACGCGGCGGCACGACGTCCTCCAGCACGTACAACGTCTGAGGGAGCCGGTCAGGGGGCGCGCCGCGACCCTGCTTCAGAAACGCCGACAGGCCCCGGGTGCATCGCGCCCGGGGCCTGTTGCGTTTCGGCCCGACGCCGGGCCGGACAAAAAAAGAGGCGGGCCTTGGGTTACACACGGTTCTTCAACCCAAAGCCCGCCTTCCTTCCCCGAGGAAGGAAATCTGATCCCACGGTCACCTCGGAGGCGGCTGGCGCCTGGGGCCCGCCGAGGCCGATCGAAAACAACATGGCGCACGAAGGCGCGTCGGCCAAGTGACGGAGTCCGGGGACGCGGTTGAATAGCGGGGGACACCTCTTTTTGGCAAGCGGTTTCCTTGCGACGGCTTCGACGAACCGAATTGGGCGGATAGCCCACGCCGACTGGCGCAGGCCCATGGAGTCGCTGGAGCAGGTGAGTGTCGCCGGCACGGCGACGACTGCGAGAAACGTAGCCGAGAGCGTCAGCTCGCGCTGAATGGCGTTGGCGAATGGGGTCGCAGGAGCGGGCAAACGTCACCTGCACGGCGACAGCTGCAGAGGTGGAGGTGGAGGTGGAGGTGGCTCGACCGGTTCCCGATCCCGTTAATCCTGTCTGCTCGTCTTCGCGATCTCGGCCTTCGAGTTTGGCAATCGCCCTGCGCAGACCGACTCCCGGCTGGAAAACCATTTGACTGCACATGTAGTCCTGTGGCAATTGTGGACTACACCTTGAAGCCATGGGGGCGCCGGACGCCTGTTGGGCCTCCCTTTCTGAACTCCCATGATCCCTTCCATCCTGACGCGAAGCGCCTGTTTCCGTTACTCCCTGTCCTCCGGAGGCCCGCCGTCATGGTGTCGCATCATGATGGCCCTCGTCGCCGGGCTCATCCTCAACGCGACGAGCGTCGCGGCCGCGGACGGGGAAGTGGTCGCGGAATTCAAACCGCAGCTCGACTTACTGTCCGACGAACAGTTCGGGCCGTCGGTGGTGGATGCTCAGGGGCGGCGTCTCGTCGCGATCAACCGCACCGTTCTCCCGTGGGTGATCCCGTCGGCGCGCATCGTGCGTATCCTGGGGGACGGTGCCCGGGATTCGTCGTTCCCGGTCGCGCACGTGGACAACCACGTGCATGCGATGGTCGTGGACGATGGTGATGCGGTCACTGTCGGTGGCAATTTCTTGAAGCTTGGCGATGAACCGGCCGGTGGTGTGATCCGCCTGCGCGCCAACGGCTCATTGGATCCCTCCTTCAAGCCCGCCGCGCCACTCGGGCTTCGCTACGTGTCGACTTTGGCCAAGGACGTGCAGGGTGGACTGTTGGTGGGAGGTTGGTTCAATGAATGGGACGGGAGGCCGGTGCGTGAGATGGTGCGGCTCAATTTCGACGGCTCGCTGGACGTCGCGTTCGCGACGAATTCCCCCGCCGCGGACCCGTCCTCGAGAACCAGCGTGGGTCGCATAGAGGTGCGATCGGATGGGCGAATCGTCGTCAGGGGCGCAGGGCTTATGGTGCTGAAGTCGGATGGGAGGTTGGAGTGGAGCCTGCCTGAATCTGCGGCAGTGACGGCCTGGTGCGGACTGCCCGACGGTGGCTGGGTGGTCGCCGAGACGGTTCTACAAGAGGGCAATCCGCGGCGCGTCCGATTGCGCCGATTGACCGTCGAAGGCACCGAGGTCGTTGCTTGGCGACGCGAGCACATGACGGATGGGTTTGTGGCCCACCTGCTGCCCATTGAAGGGGGCGGGTTCTGGGCACGGGGCGCATTCGGCATGCTGGCGGGGCAGCGGCACCACGGATTGGTTCGCCTGTTGGAGGATGGAAGTGTCGATGCCGGCTTCCACGCGCGCCTGGTGCCGACCTCGGCGGGAAGCTGGGAAGGTTGGGAGATGCCCGGCGGGGTTTCCGGAATGCGTTTGCTCGGCGATGGGCGGCTTGAGGTGGAGGTGTCTTACGTGGCGGACGACGGCGCGGACGTTTGGCGGACAGTGCAATTCGATGCAGGGCCGCGGGCGGATGCGGCGCCTACGATCGAGCCCGGGATACCTCGGCTGTCCGTGAAGGAAGGGGAGAGTGTCCGTCTGGGTTTTGGGATGGAGAGCACACTGACTTACACGGTCACCTGGACTCGGTCGGGATCGCCGGTCGCGCGGGCCGCCACGCCTGTGCTGGAGTTCCGGGAGGTTCGACTGTCGGATGCCGGCGAGTACCGCCTGGTGGTTTCAAATGCGCTCGGTGTCGCGACCAGTGAGCCGGTCCATCTCGCCGTGGAGTGGGGAGGGACTGCGCCCGGTTCCATTGACCGGAGTTTCCAGGCGCGTGCCGTGGGTGAAGAGAATTCCCCCGCGCCGTACCAGGTGAGGTCGATCCATTCGGTTGGAAACTCGCTCTACGTCCTCGCGGATGCCCGGTGGGCGGTTGATGCGGGCGCCATGACCGCGGTGGCCCACGAAAGTCCCCAGGTGACACGACTGCTACCTGACGGATCGGCCGACCCTGGCTTTGTCATGCTGCGTGGGGCGTCCGAGGCTGCTCGCCTCGGGCGGGTGCTTCAACTGCTGACCCTGCGTGACGGTCGGCTGCTGGCGGAACTCGAGATGAATCCCGCGGCTCCGGGGACGCTGGCCGAGCGACGATTGGTGCGGATCGGACACGACGGATCGCTGGACCCGTCGTTTCAGGCGGAACTGACGCGCGGGAGGTCGTTTTCGAGGGTCACCGCCTTACTCGAGGCGCCGGATGGAAAGCTTCTGGTTGGCGGGGATTTCACCGGCTCTGACGGCGAGGCGTGGGCGGTGGTGAGACTGCGCGCCGATGGATCGCGCGATACCTCATTCAAGCCGGTGCCGTGGACAGGCACGACCAGGGCGTTCGCGTTGCAGTCGGATGGTCGCATTCTGATGGAGATTCGGGAGACCGGGATCCGGCGGTTTCACCCCGAGGGCACGCCGGACGAGAGTTTCCGCCCGGACCCGGCGTGGTCGGCGGCCGCGGCACATTTGATGGCCGTGGATACCGAAGATCGCGTACTGGCGGCGATTGCCTTGGGCAGTCCGGATACGAACCATCCCGAACGTCTCGTGCGACTGCAGCCCGACGGGGAACTGGACCCCAACTTTGCCGCGTTTGAGCGACTCGCGGGGGAGATGTCCGTGGGGATCGACAGGGTAGTGCTCAGGACGGATGGAAGACTTCTGCTGGATCTGAGTGGGATCATGGAGGGCACCCCATCCGTGGTGCTTCTGCACGCGGACGGAACGGTCGACGGTTCATTTCAATTGGCGCAGGAAGTGGGGGGCGCGACTGACCTGCACCAGACTGAGGACGGGGCGGTCTTCGTGGGCGGCAAGGCATTCTCGAGCGCGACCGGCGTCACGATCCAGTTGCATCGCCTGAACACTACGGACGAACGGCGGATGGAGCTGGCGCGAAGGCCGGACGGGCGGGTGGAAGGACGTGTCTTCACGCGCGTGGGGCGGCGGTACCAGGTGGAGAAGGCGGGGACGATTTCCGGTTCGCCCTGGGCGCCGTTGGTGGAATGGGAGGGCGACGGGCGTGAGCGCACGTTTATCGACGGCGCGGCTGGCCAGGCGTTCTACCGGGTGCGTCTGACGGCGCCGTGATTGGACGGAGCGAGCGACGGACGGCGGGGCAGGGAAAGTTGGTGGGTCGGCGTCCGCA
>CAZYJB010000443.1:0-4528 GCA_964647675.1 uncultured Verrucomicrobiota bacterium
GCCACCGCGAGACCGCCAAGAGTCATTGAGTTCACCGACACGCCCGTGGCCTTAAAGGTCAACAGCGTGATGGCGAACGAGAGCGGCATCGCGGTCAGGGTGATCAGGGTGGTGCGCAGGTTGAGCAGGAACAGGAAGAGCACCACGGCCACCATGACCGCCCCGTCGCGGATGGCCTCCTGGAGGTTGCCGATGGCGTGGTGGATGAAATCGCCCTGGCGAAACAGGACCACCGCCTCGACGCCCGCGGGCAACGCGGGGGCCAGCGACGCCAGGGCCTCCTCGATACGCGAGGTCAGCGCCAGGGTGTCGAAGCCCGGGGCCTTGGTGACGCTCATGATCACCCCGCGCACGCCGTTCACACTCGCATCGCCGCGCATCGGCTCGATGTCCCAGTCCACCTCCGCGACGTCGGCGATGCGGATCGGACGATCCCCGACCGTCTTCACGACCGTGCGCGCGATGGCCTCGGGCTCCACCGTCATCGAGAGATTGCGCACCATGATCTCGGTGGGTCCCGAGTTGATGAATCCGCCCGTCGTGTTACCGGCCGCATCGCGCGCGGCCTCCTCGAGTTCCGCGTAAGTCACGCCGTGGGCCTGCAAGCGGAGGGGATCAGGCCGGACCTGGATCTGCTTGATGCCGCCGCCCATGTTGAGGATTTCGGCGATGCCCGGAATGGCCTGGAGCCGCGGGCGCACCACCCAGTCGGCGAGCGAACGCACGTCGCGCGGAGCCACCGCCGCGTTCGTGCTGCGCAGACCGACCAGCAGGATTTCACCCATCAGCGACGCCACCGGCGTGAGGAAAGGATCCACCCCCGCCGGCAGCGTGCCGCGCACGCCCTGGAGTCGCTCCTGCACCAACTGCCGCGCGCGCTGGATGTCGGTGCCCCAGCCGAACTCGGCGTACACCAGGGACAGCGAGACGTCGGAACTGGAGCGGACGCGCGTGATTCCCGCCACGCCGAGAAGCGCGCGCTCGACCGGCAGCGTGACCGTCGCCTCCACCTCCTCCGGAGCCAGTCCGGGGGCTTCGGTGAGGACGATGACGGTCGGCTTGGTGAGATCGGGCAATACCTCGACGGGAAGGACGCGTGCGGTGTGTGTTCCCCACACCAACAGCAGGAGCGCCGCGCCGAGGACGATGACGCGGTTGGCCAGGGACAGCCGGATGAGGTGATTCAGCATGGGCGCGTTCTGGATTCAGCGTGGCCGCGGGTCCGCTGCATTTCCCGGAGACCCGGCGCGCCGGCGTCCACTCCAGGCGAGCCAGAGCAGCAACAAGACATTCCCTACCAGCGAGGCGCTGGTGAGGGGCGACCAGCGGGCGCCAGGAGACGCGGTTTCGGGGTGGGCGTGACCCTGCCCGTGCCCCGCCTCGCCCGGTGCCGCGGCCCCGGACTTTCCCGAGCTCGCCGAGATCTCGGTGCCATCCGCGTTGTGCTCGTGGCCATGCGCGGCATCGAGGGCTTCCTTGAGGGACAGATTACCCTTGCCGGCAAAGGCGAGGGAGTAGGCGCCCTCGGTGACCACACGATCGCCCGGGAACAGGCCGTTCGTGATCTCGACGAAGCGATCATTCATCGCGCCCGTTTCCACCGGCACTTTGACGAATGCGTTCGGCAGCGTGTCGTCGGCCACGTACAGGAAGCGGCTCGCGGGGTCGCCCTGCAGGGCGCTGCGCGGCACCACCATCACCCCCGGCCGCTCGCCGAACACGAGGTTGAACTCGACGCGCATCCCGGGACGCAGCCGCAACTCCGGGTTCTCCACCAGAAACGCGGCCTCCATCGTGCCGGACGCGACGTCGGCGAGGGCGCCGATGTGTTCGAGACGCGCCTCCCATTCGCCGTCTTTCCACCCGGGAACGCGAAGTCGCGCCTTGAGACCGGGCCGAAGCCGCTCGCCCACGTGCTGCGGCACGCGGGCGAGCGCGTACACCGATCCCAGGTCCACGATCTGCAACAGCGCCGCGTCCGGACTCACCGGTCCGCCCAGCACGACGCGGACTTCGGAAATGAGGCCCGCCATCGGAGCGCGCAACGCCACCACCGGCGGCGGATCTCCCGCCACGCGGCTTTCCACTTCGACCAGCGTGTCGCCAGCCCGAACGGGATGATCGAGCAAGGCATGGACGGCCACCGCGCGGCCCGGGATGCGGCTGGTCAGTGACGCCTGGCGCCCGGGCCGCACGTCGATGCGTCCCAGCGCGAAGAAAGTCTCCTCGAGCACCTGTTCGGAAGCTTCCTCCATTTGGAGGCGGAGGTTTCGCACTCCGGTCTCATCGAGCACGACCGTGTTGGCCCACTTGGCGGAACGCGCCGCGTCCGCGGCGTCCGCGGCGTTCGATTCGGCGGAGGGGCCGGAGATCGCAACGGCGAGGCCGGTGGCCAGGCATCGCGCCAGGGCACGGAGGGCGTGGAATCGGTTCATGGTTCGGAGGGGGACGAAGGGGCGGGCGGAAGCGGTCCCGCGACCGCGAGGTACCGGCAGCGCGCGAGGTGGTAGTCCGCGAGGGCGTCCACCCGGGAGGCGTCGAGTTCCAATCGGCGCTCGCGCGCACGCAGCAGGTCGGAGAGCGGTCGCAGACCCTCACGATGGGCTTGGGCGAGGCGTTCCTCGAGCTGGCGCGCGCGCGGGAGAAGCTCGGTGTCGAGTGTTTGCGAGAATCGTTCCGCCGCCGCCATCTGATGCAGGGCGGTGGCGGCCTCCGAGCGCAGGTGTTGCTCCAGCGCGAACGTTTCGCGCTCCGCGCGGGCGGCTGTGGCGGCGGCCTCCTCCACGCGCCCGCGGCCGCGATTCCACAGCGGCAGCGGCATCGACAGCCGCACCCCGACGAACGTTTCGGACTCGACTCCGCGCGGTGCGTCCTCGGCACGCTCCCACTCGCCGAAGACCCCGGCGCGCAGGTCCTGCCACCGCTGGGTGCGCGCCACGTCGATCGCTTCCGCCGCCGCCGCGGCGCGGAAGTTCGCGGCCCGGTAGGCGGGTTGTGAATCGAGTGCCAGTTCGGGCAGGCCGGCGGTCCCAGGTTCGGACAGCGACTCCTGCCAGCGCACCTCGGTCTCCGGCGAGAGGCCCACGAGAAGAAGGAAGCGCCCGAGCGCGTCGGCGCGCTCTATGCCCGCCTGCAGGCGCGCGGTTTCGAGACGCGCCAGTTCGAGCTCCATCTGATCGGCCTCGAGGGACTGGCCTTCTCCCGCAGCCGCGGCGCGACGCAGGGCGTCCACCAACTCGCGGCCGTTGGCCTGTTGTCTGGATCGCAATCCATCGCGCGCCTCCAGGATCAGAAGACGCACCCCCGCCTCCCGCACTTCGGCCGCCAGCCGGCGCTCGACGTCGCGCACCTCGGACTCCGCGGCGGCCACACGGGTACGCGCGACAACCCGCTCCGCACGCAGCCGCGCGGTCACGGGGAACCGCTGGCTGAAGCCCAGGCTCAGGCGCCGTTCGCGACCGCGGGCATTCGGCGCCAGTTCGCCTTCCAGCTCGGGATTCTCCCAGCGCCCCGCCTGGCGTGCGCGACCCCTGGCCTCGTCCACCATCCAGCGTGCCGCCGCCAAGTCGGCGTTCTTGGTCATCGCACGATGCACCGCCGCATCAAGGGTCAGGGACACCGCTTCCGCCCGCGCTTCAACTCCCGCGCCAATCGAAACGGCGATCAACACCACCCATCCCATCCGCCCAGAGAAATGCCAACTCATGGTCTGAACCTCCGGAAAAACGCGTTCCCGACGGAACGCACCAACTCAAGGACCCGGCGTGTTGCACACGCCGACAAGGAGGGAAGTCGATCCGCCCGGAAGGGAGGACCGATCAGACTGCGAAGGAAGGTGCCCGCGGGGACAGGGCGGTTCTCAGGTCGAACCGCCAATGCGCGGTCAGCCACGGCGGTGCCGTGGACCGCGCGAGCGGATGCGGAGCGAACGCGGGCGCAAGAGATGGGGAAGTGTCCGGGAGCCCGGATCCACCGGGCCAGGCCGCGAAGTTCGGCCGATCCACCGACGCCCCGAGGGCATCGGGCCGGTAATCGCCGCCTTCGACCACCTGACATTGATCTTCGTGCCCGGGATCGGAGTGCGGCACGCCGCCACACGGGACGCGGTTGTGGCCGCGGTCCTGGTCATGTGTGGCGTGGGAGCTTTCAGCGCAGGAAAACAGGAGCGAACCGGTCAATTGCTCGATCTGGCAATGCACGGTCGCCGGCACCCAGACGAGTGCCAGCATCAGAGCTGCGAGCTGACGCCACCGTTTCAACGCTGGGGAAGATCGGCAGAAACCCGGTTTTGTTCAAGCTTCGCCTCGAAAGTCCGCCGAACGAGCCAGGGCCACGATGGCCCCGCGCTTCCTCCGCGCAGTCCCGTACTTCGGCAGGGCCAGGACCAAAACTCGTTCGACTCTCCGGGCACACCCACCGCCCTGCCACGGGTCCTCGGCGACCTACTGTTTCGGTGCGTCGGGAACCGGCGATTGGGCGGGCACCTCGGGTGGCGCTTCGCCACGGAGGACCGCTTCGAAGGCCGGGT
>CAZYJB010000444.1:0-4507 GCA_964647675.1 uncultured Verrucomicrobiota bacterium
CGTTTCGGAGAGCCGGTGCCCCTCTTCAATGGGAAGGATCTCACCGGCTGGAGGCTGATCGAACCGGGCGCGGCCAACGGCTGGGGCGTGGAGAACGGCTCGTTGGTCAACCGCCCGAACAAAGCGAGCGGCAAGCACTACGGCAATCTCCGTACCGACCGGGAATTCACCGACTTCAATCTCACGCTCGAAGCCAAGGTTCCCGCCAAGGGCAATAGCGGCATCTACCTCCGCGGCATCTACGAGGTTCAGGTGGCAGACTCGTTCGGGCGTGCCCCGGATTCCCATGGCATCGGTGGGGTCTACAGCCGGATCACGCCCACCAGCAACCCCGCCAGGGCACCCGGCGAGTGGCAGACATTCGACATTACCCTGGTCAACCGCCACGTCACCGTGGTGCTGAACGGCGTGAAGGTCATCGACAACCAGCCCGTGGCAGGATGCACGGGCGGCGCCCTGTGGTCGGATGAATCGCGACCCGGCCCAATCTACCTGCAGGGCGACCACGAAGCGGTCGACTATCGGAATGTCATGCTCCGCGCGGTCGCGCCGTGATCCCGGGCCGCGCTGCGCGGCTCCTGTCCCCATCGCCTTCACCACCGCGGATGCCGATCGTTCGCGGAGCATTGCTTGCCGCACCCGCTATGGTTCCGATGTCCTTGGCTTCCCGGACGCGGATGTGATTCGCTGGCGCGAGACATGAAACGCCTGTGCGCGCTCCTGCCCTGCCTCCTCGTCGCGGGCGGCTTCTCCGCGGCCACCGCGGCGGAACCTGTTCCACCGGAGCGCGCACCCTCGCCGGAACCCGATCCCGGCGAGGACAGCATCAGCATCCTGTCGTTGAATCCCGGCTTTCGGTTCGATGCCGACCTTCAAACGGGAACCTACAGCGCCACCAATGGGGTTCAGGTCAGGTTCCGTGATGCGATCCTGACCGCCCGCACCATCCAGCTCGACGAGGCGACCGGCGATACGATGGCCGAGGGTGGCGTAACCCTCGAACGTGCCGGCCAGACTTGGACCGGTGCGCGCCTGCGCTACAACCTCCGGTCCGGCGCCATGGCCGCCGAGGAATACAAACTCGGGGTCCAACCCATCTTCGTCGCCGGTGAGCGCGCCATCAGCCTGGAGCCGGTCGGCACCAATCGCGTATTCGGACTCTCCAACTCGTACCTCACTTCGGATGACCTCGCCGAGCCGTTCTTCCGGATCCGCGCTCGCTCGCTGACGATCCGGGAAGACCGGCGCATCGTCGCCAAGGACGCCGTATTCTATGTCGGCGAGACACCGGTCTTCTGGTGGCCCTATTACACCCGCCGGTTCGGGCATCACCAGAACCGCTGGGTGATGACCCCCGGCTACCGCAGCCTCGACGGTGCCTACCTGCGGTCCGCCTACGAGTTCAACGTCACCACCAATGTCTTTGCCTCCCTCCACTTCGACTCGTTCACGCGGCGCGGCTTCGGCATGGGGCCGGATATCGCCTACGACTTGGGCCAGGCCGGCGCCGGCGAACTGAAAGGCTACTGGATCGCCGATCAGCGGCCCGGCACCGATCCTAACACGGACGAGAAGATTGATCCCCAGCGCGAGCGCATCAGTTTCGACCACCGGGTCACCCTCCGCCCCGGACTCACGGGCACCGCGGTCGTGCGCCAGCAGTCGGATCGCTGGGTCATCCGCGATTTCTTCGAGGATGAGTTTCGGCGAAACCCCCTTCCCGACACCCATTTCGAAGTCGAGCAAACGTGGCCCGACTTCACCCTCAATGCGCTGGCCCGAGTCCAGGTCAACGAGTTCTTCGAGACCGTGGAGCGCCTGCCCGACGTGAAGCTCTCCGCCCACCGTCAGGAACTCGGGCAGTCAGGCATCTTCTACGAAGGCGAGAACTCCGCCGGCTGGTTCCAGCACCGGTTTCCGTCCGGCGCGTCCACCAACGAGTACTCGGCCGTCCGCGCGGACACGTTCCATCAGTTGCTCCTGCCCAAGACTTTCTTCGGCTGGCTGAATGTCACGCCACGTGCCGGCGGACGTCTCACTCATTACGGAGAAACCCAGAGCGACGGCTGGGAATCTTTGGATTCCGAAACCCGGGGCGTCTTCAACACCGGTGCGGAGGTATCCTTCAAGGCGCATCGCGTTTGGAAGAACACCGCCAACCGATTCTGGGACATCGACGGGCTCCGGCACATCGTCGAACCCTCGATCAACTACGCCTACACCCCGGAACCCAACGCGCGCCCGCTCGACCTGCCTCAGTTCGACACGGTCCTGCCCAGCCTGCGGCTGCTCCCGGTTCAATACCCCAGCTACAACGCCATCGACTCCGTGGATGCTCAGAACGTCGCGCGCCTCGGCATCCGCAATAAACTTCAAACCAAGCGTGGCGGCGAGGTGGAGGATATTCTCGATTGGTCGGTGATCACCGACTGGCGCCTCGATCCGGAGGGCAATCAGGGCAGCTTCGGCGACATCTATTCGGAAGCCGACTTCAGGCCGCGGCGCTGGCTCACGCTCAACTCCGAGGTTCGGGTCGATCCCACCGAGGCGCTGCTCCGCGAGTCGCACACCTCGGCGATTTTCAAGCCGGGCAGCGACTGGTCCTTCGGGGTGACTCATCGCTACACGCGCGACGACGACCGCCTAGGCGCCGGCGGCAACCTCGTGGGCACGCGGCTCCACCTGCGGTTCAGCGAGAACTGGGGCTTCCGGACCTCGCACTACTACGAGGTGAGGGAAGGACTCCTCGAAGAGCAGTACTACACCGTGTACCGCGATCTTCGCAGCATCACCGCGGGACTGACCCTCCGATTCCGCGAAAGCGTGGGTGCCGACGACGATTTCACCATCGCGGTGTCGATCTCGCTGAAGGCGTTCCCCCGATTCAAGACCGGCCAGGACGCGGAACGCCCGTCCCTGCTGATCGGTGGATGATCGGCCTGGCCGGACCTTGAAAAAGGGGAACGATCGACGGGGTTCGTCTTGCTCTGTCCGGGCCCTGTGTTAATCACGCGTTCATTCCGATGACCCGGCACCGCGTCCCAGCCCGCGCAACCCTCCACGGGTTTCCCCGATGGACTCGCCGAGGGTGGGGATGGCTGCTCGCACTTTGCCTGCCCGTGGCCGCGCGCGGCGAGATGCAGTTCGACGTCTTCATGGGGTACGATGATTTCGTCCGCGAAGGAAACTGGTTTCCTGTCGCCTTCGAAATCACCAACGACGGCCCCACGGTCACCGGCACTGTGGTGCTGGCACCCGAAGGCGCCGCCGACGCCCAGTCACGGTCCTTCTCCATCGAGTTGCCGACCGGCACCCGCAAGCGAGTGGTCATCCCGGTGTGCTCGCCGTCGGGGCGCTATTCGCGATGGGAAGCCCGACTCATGGGTCCCGACGGCAAGCTGCTGGCCGAGCGCGACGCGCTCCAGCCCAAGGATGTCGCCAGCCAGGTCCCCATCCTGGGCGCACTCCCGCGAACCTTCGGCGGGCTCCCGACGTTCCCGGAGGTCAAGGACCGGCCCACGGAGTTCCTGCCCACTGTGGCGAGGCTGCAGTCGGACTACCTCCCGGCCAATCCGCTGGCATTGGAAGGGCTGACCGCCTGGTATTTGAGTTCCGAGAAGGCCGCCGAGCTGAAGCCACCACAAGTCGATGCCCTCCTCACCTGGGTGCACGGTGGGGGACATCTCATCCTGGCCATCGAGCAAGCCAATGATGTCACCTCCGTGCCCTGGCTGAACGGCCTCCTTCCGTTCGCCCCGGAGGGCACCGCGACCCGTCCGAGCGAGGGCGCCTTCGAACGCTGGCTGGTCAGCGGAAAGCCTTTCCTGCAACTGCCGTCGGTCCTGCGGCGATCCGGCACTCCGGGAAACCAACGGCCCGCCCGCCAGGGACGGGTCCAGGTACAGCCACCCCAGAATGCGGATGCCCTGGATCCCTATTCCCAAATCCAGACACAGAACGAGTTCAACAATGCCGAGATACCAGTCATCACCGGACGCGTGCGCGAAGGAACCCGGATCCTCAGCCTCGGCGACCAACCGCTCGTGGTCAGCGCTTCGCGCGGACAGGGAACGGTAACGGCACTGGCCTTCAGCCCGGAGCGGGAGCCATTCCGCGGCTGGAAGAATCGTTCCTGGTTCTGGGCGAAGCTGGTCGGAGTCCCCTCCGAACTGCTCACCGAATCTTCCCAACTCCGATACACGGGCGGATCGGTGGACGCCATTTTCGGCTCCATGCTCGACAGCCGCCAAGTCCGAAAACTTCCCGTGACTGCCCTGCTGGCCCTGCTGATCGTCTACCTGCTCGTTATCGGCCCCTTCGACCAGTGGATCCTCAAGCGCTCCGGAAAGCAGATGTGGACCTGGCTCACTTTCCCCGGCTACGTCGTCCTGTTTTCGGCGCTCATCTATTTCATCGGCTACCGGCTCCGCGCAGGTCAGTTGGAGTGGAATGAACTTCAGGTGGTGGACCAACTCCCTCGGTCAGGAGATGACGCCGCCCTTCGCGG
>CAZYJB010000445.1:0-4507 GCA_964647675.1 uncultured Verrucomicrobiota bacterium
AATGGGCCAGTCCATGACGAAGTCGGTCTCGCCGAGGAACGCGTCGTCGTCGGGGAAGTGGAGGACATAGCCGCAGAGCGTGGAACCCGCGGGACCGTTGTAGCCCGGACTGACGAAGGGACTGCCGCTGTAAAGCGTGCCCAGCCCGTAGATCGCGCGCGCGCTGCCGTAGACGAAGGTTCCGTCGAGGTCGCCGTTGTGCAGTTTCGGTCGCCCCGTCCAGCGCGTCTCGTTGGCGCGCGTGATCCAGATGCGATAGGCGCCGAGATTGCCGGCGGGCTGCGTTTCGCCCCATCGCACCAGGGCTTCCGGGTTGGTGGAGGTGTTGGATCGCGGCACGCGGAACGCGGCGGAGTCGGTGCCCAGCAAGACTTGAAAGGCGGACATGGAACGTGCTGGGCGACCGGGCAGCCAGGCCGTGAAGAGGCCGTCTCCGGCCACGAGGTCGCCTTCCACACCCGCGTCGTTCATGGGCACCGGATCGCCGTAGCCCGGGGCCGGGTCGAGACGATGGCGGAGCATGGGCTGTTGGTCGCCCGCGTCCCCGTTGACGCGAACGGATATGCGGACGGGTTGATCTTCGGCGGGGAGGACCGGGTAATGGCTGAGATCGGAGAGCGCGGGCCGTGGCGAGATCAGGGTGCGCGAGTTGGGCTGCGCGGGGGTGCCTAGATCCAGCGGCACCTGAAGGCGAACGGGGAGTTCGAGGTAGTTGCCTTTGACGCGGAGGAGGAGGTCGCGGGTTCCCGCCAGCCAGCGAGCGCGGAGACGGAGCGTGGCGTTGGTTCGGTCACGCAATCCGGTGCGCAGTTGGGCGCGCACCGAGTTGATGCCGTTATCGCCGCGGCCGAGCGCACGCAGGTGCAGGGCCTGGGCCGAGCCGCCGAACCCGCCGCGCGTGGAGAGGCTGGTGCGTTCGTGGGTGCCGCCTGCCGTCCATCCGGTGATACCCGTTTCGAAACCTGGGTTGGCGAGGAGATTGGTGCTTCCGACGGCGAGCACTTCGACGTCGTCGACGAGCGCTTCGCCGTCGCCGAGCAGCAGGACGCGGACGTCGTTGATCGCGCCGGTGCCGCCTTCCAGCACGCCGGTGACGTCATAGGTTTGCCAGTCGGCGCGGGACGATTCATCGCTCGCGGCCCAGCTTGAGCCGAGGTCGGGATCGAGGCCGGGGTGGAGGAGTTCGAGACTGCTGCCGCCGCCATCCGCGCGCGCCGGCCATTCGCCCGAATTGCGGTAGGTGAATCCGAACTCGACTGCGCCGGTCTGATCGATCAGCGCGAGGCGCTCACCGCGGGCGCTCAGTCGACCGGAGAATTCGCCGACGACGCTGGCCGCGGAAAGGCGGGGATGCGTGAGTTGGAGGCGCGCCGAATTCCGAGCGATCACCGCGCGTTCGCCCCCTCGGAGCACGCTGGTAGCGGGAAAGGTGAAGGTAACGCCGCCGGCGAGCTGCCAGCCCCCGATCGGCACGGGATCGTTACCGGGGTTCCAAATCTCGAGGAACTGATCGTCGTCGCTCCCCGAGATCGGTTGGTACATCACCTCGCTGATCACGAGGCGCGGGCTCAGCGCGCGGGCGTTGGGCAAGCCCGGGGTCGGTTGAACGAGGCGGCGCATTTCAGGCCGGTCAAAACGAAGCCGGCCCAGGGCGTGGCCCGCGTCCGCGCCTCCGAACCAGACGGCGTCCCAGATGCGTCCTTCGAGCGCTTCCCGTAGGAAGAGCGCCGGCGGAGTTCGGAGATGGGTCGCCGGGATCCCGACGGTGAGACGATCTCCGGGGGCGAGCGTGCCACTGGGCAGCGCCAGCACTGGCGCGTCGGATCCCGAAGGCCCCGAGATCACCACCTGATCGAGCGGCGTCGCGTCCGGTCCCGCATTGAAGACTTCGATGAAGGGCACAACCTCGCTGCCGCGGCGCGTGAAGACTTCGGAAATACGCAATCCGGCCCGCGCGTCGCCATCGACAAACTCGGGGTGGCCCGGGGATCCACCGGGTACGCGGCTCCGGGCCCAGGCGCGCGGATTGGCCTCGCCCCAGCTCGGCCGCGTGAGAACGAGGGAGTGGCCCTCGCCCTCAGCGCCCATGGGCCAGGGGTCACGGTCCATGAAGGGGATTTCGAGCAGCAGAGCGCCGTGCGGACTCCAGAGCTGAACCGTGTCGGTGGCGCGACCGAGATCTCCTTGCCAAGGACCGACGAGGCGGTCCGGAACGAGGTCGGGATGCTTTTCACGCAGGACATCAGGATTCCTGGCCACCACGAGATAGCCCCCGGGCGCGAGGCTGAGATTGGTGGGGAAAGTATAGCGCAGGGTGCCGGCCTCCAGGCGGTGCCCACCAAGGTTCTTCGCCGTGAAATCGCTGTTGAAGACCTCGATGAACTGGTGGGGAAGCTCGCCGTTCGCGGGGCTGCGAGGTGGACTGTAGTGGATCTCGGTGATGGCCAGCGCGGTGCGGCGGCTGGAGGGGCCGGGCGGTTCGATGTCCGGGGCAATCACGTCGGTGGAATCACCCTGCGCCTCCCCCCAGTCGGCGAAGGTCGCCGAGGTGGCCAGATCCGTTCGTGCGCTGCCCACGGCGAAGCCGACCAGCGCGTTGGTCATGGTGATCGCCATGCGGCCGAGCGGCGTCCAGCGACGTCCGTCGAAGCTGGCAAAGCCGCGGATCACGTCGTTGGAACGCTGCAGACGCAGCCAGGCATGGGGCAGGTTTCCCGGAAAGGCGCCGCCCGCCGTGGCGAGCCCTTCGGCGGCGCTGCGCGCCACGAACTGGGCGCCATTCATCCCGGGGGTCATGACGATCGCGGCCATCGCGGCGGAGTTGGTGGCGCTATCGCGAACCATAAGCCCGGCACGGGCAGACAGCGCGGTGTCTTCGAGTTCGATCACCCGCACCTTGAAATCGAAATCGGCGGTCCCCATGCGAACAAAGGCGAAATAGCCCTGGTCGCCGCGACCGCCGAGGCCCGCGCCCTGGGTGCGGACGCGCACGACCCCGTTGGAAACCGTGAACCCGGGCTCGCCGAGGGATGCTCCCAGAGTCACGCCTTCCAAAAGGTCCAGATCGGGGAGGGCGGCAGAAGCAGCAGGGAAAGCTGGCGCCAGAAAAAGGACGAGGACTGACTGCAGGAGACGCAGCGTGGCCTGGCAGTTCGATAGATCCGGAAACATGGTCCTAAGAGGGATGAGAAGACGCTTGGGTTGCAGGATGATGGGTTCGGTGACACCCGCCGTCGATGCGGCGTTCAAAGATACAGCGCTCAACTTCGCGGGAAGGGTGTGCCCGGACTCTGCCAGTCGACTGCGACGGAGTTGGACATCTGCGTGGCGTGGCTGGTCGCGGCAGCGATCGAGGACGGAGCGTGTCCTCAGACCGGCATCGGCGGCCTGCCAAGCGGCGGTTTGGAGCGCTGCGAGGGGTGGGTCTCCGCGAACCGCACGTGCCTCCCGAGCGGCTGGTGGACGGGCTGCCACGTAGTGCAGGTAAAGAATGGCTTTCTGACGTAGCGAGTCTTGAAACAGACCGCGGAGGTGGGATTAGGTGCGGGGAACGCAGGCCACCTCGCTTCCACCCATTTGTATGAAAGTCACTGGCTCCCCGGTATGTCCCGCTACTCATGCCAGTTTTCTCATTCCGAGGTGGCCGGCGTCCGACCCCCCTGTCAGGCGCCAGGTACGGATTAAGTGGCTTTGGATCTGCCTGATGGCCGGCTTCTTCCAGTGCCAGGTAGCTTCTGCCGCCGGGAAACCTTCGCCGGCAGGGCTGGGCGTCTGGTCGGGTGCATCCGGGCCGGCGCGCTCGAAACCGCTCATGGACGTGCGTGATTTCTACCGTGCGGAAGACGGTCGGGCGATTCGATTGGAGCGCGCGCCGCAGGAGGCCGCGATCGTGGTTCCCGGCGCAGCAGATCCCGATCAGGCCAGCCAGGCGGTGTCGGCCGTGCTGCCTTGGTCCGCGGTCACCTCCGGGCGCTTTGCCCGGCTGCCTTCCGGAGAGCAAGTGGTGTTGCTGAAGTCCGGCGATGAAAGAGCGACCCCGGACCTCGTCGGACTCCGCCGGCTTCCGGGCGTGGTTTCCGCCCAGCCCGTGTATGTGGATCCCGGGTCGGGCCTGCGCATGATACCGGCGGGCGATTTGATCGTCCGCCTGAAGGTCGGGGTAACCCCGGCCGCCTTGGCGGCGGAGTTCGCTGGGCGGAGGCTCGGGATTCTGGAGGCGATTGGCTCCAAGCGACTCCAATGTTTCCGGGTCCGGCTCCTCGATCCGCAGGAGTCCGTGCTGGCGGCCGCGGAGAATCTGCACGGGCACCCGCAACTCGAATGGGCGACGCCGGATTTCGTGCGGGAGATCGAGCGACAGTTTACACCCAACGATCCGCTTTTTTCAGCCCAGCAGCACCTTCACAACGTGGGCCAGGAGAACGGCGTGGCGGATGGGGACGTGGATGCGGTGGAGGCCTGGGACATGACGCGCGGGACGAACGCCGTGGTCATCGCGGTCATCGAC
>CAZYJB010000446.1:0-4504 GCA_964647675.1 uncultured Verrucomicrobiota bacterium
GCCTCCACCGGCAGTATCTCCCGCCGCGTCTCATTGTTCCCGGCCAACGCGCGCTCCGATTTCACCACCCGCGCCAACTCGGTGCCGGCGGGATCGCCCTTGGAAGGGGCGCCCGCCAGCGTCTCCCCGCCCAACGAAGGCACGGACGCCGCCGCCAACTCGGCGATCAACCCAGGGGTAAGCGCGCGTTGGTACACGCGCACATCGTCGAGAAGCCCCTTCACCCCCGCCAGCGACGGGTGCTTCCCGAAATACAGGGGCAGGCTGTTGGCGACGACCCCCGAAGGCAGCGTCCGTTCACTGTCGAGCACGCCTCCCAGATAGAGGCGCAACTTCGAACCGGTCTTCACCAACGCCACATGAGTCCAGGTGTTGGTCTGCAATGCCCTCACCGAGTCGCCACCTTCGTTCCAGTTGGAAAACGTACTAACGCGGTAATGGAGCCGGTTGGTCGACGGATGCAGGAACACCGAAAAGGTGCGGTTCGTCCCCGCGCCCTTCTGCATCAGCGCACGCCACGCGCCCGTTCCATGATCCTGCGGATTCATCCAGAATGCCGCGGAGAAATCAGCGTTGTCCCGTCCCACTTCCAGCGAGGCTGAGTTCGGAGCCGTCAGAAGATCGTCGATACCGTCGAACGCCAATGCCGAATCGGCTCCGTACGGAACCCACCCCGGCGCCTGCGCCCCCGCCGCCAGCGACGCGTCATTCCGGTTCGGCGTCGAGTCCCGGGCCACACTGCCCGCCCCTTCCGCGAATTTCCATCGACCCACCAGCGAGGAAAGCTCGAACAACTCCAGCGAACCGAGCGCGCGCGTATGGACTCGAAGGTCATCGATGCGGCACCGGGTGCCCGGCAGCGACGGGTGCTTGCCCACGTACAAGGGCAGCGGATTGGAAATCACGGGTGCGGTCAGGGTCTGCTCGCTGTCGAGCGCCCCATTGAAAAAGAGCCTCAGTTTGTTGCCGGACTTCACCAACGCCAGATGGGTCCAGGCTCCCACCGGCAACCCACCCGTGCTGTCGCCACCCTCGTTCCAGTTCGCCGTCGTGCTCACGCGGTAGTGGATGCGATTCGAATCCGGATGAAGGAATAGGGAGAAGGTCCGATTGGTCCCGCCGCCCTTCTGCATCAGCGCCCGCCAGGCGCCGGTCGGTCCATCGACGAGGTTGACCCAGGCCGCCACCGTGAAGTCGCGTCCGCCCCGTCCGACCTCCAACTCCGGAGCGTGCGGTACCGAGAGCATGCCATCCAACCCGTCGAAAGTGAGACTGCCGCCGAACCACCCGGCGGCATCCCAGGTGGCGCCTCCCTGAAGCACACCCGTATTTGCATTTCCTGAGGCATCGGCCGCAGCGCTGCCGATGTTCTCGTCAAGGCGCCAATACCCGGAGGGTCCTGGCGTTGCGCCCGCCGGACCATGCTGCGCGACGCTCCCAGCGCCGCCGCGCACAGTCAGCCGATTGTTCAAACCCGAGTCGTCCAGCAGGGGGTCCGCGCCCGAGCCCGCGTCGAAGTGGTACAAACCACGCGTGGCCCCATCGCGCTCGAACCGCGTCGGGGGTATGAAGGACGCCTGATATCGCATCACCCCCGAAACCCGGACCTCGTCGAGGAACCCCTGGAAGAAACCCTCAGCCGGGGTCTTGGGGGTAAGACGCCGCGCGCCGAGCGTGAAACTCTGCAGGGGGTCGATATACAACGCCGCCGGGCCCACCGTCGTCGAAGCCCCCAACTCGCCATTCACCGCGACCCGCATTGATCGGGCGTCCGAGTCGAACTGGATGGCGACATGGTTCCATTCCGCCACGCGCAGGGCGCGGGGATGGTTGACCGCCACAGAAACCGCGGCGGCGTCGTACACAACATGCGTTACCACGCCATCGACCATCAGCAGGTCGAACGCATCGTCGGCCGTGAGAAATCGGGAGCCGGAGACCGCCGTGGGCAGGCACCATAACTCCACGGTGTGGTTTTCGAGCGGCAGGGATTCAGGCACCAGCGACTTCGCAGCCGTCAGATACCCGCTGGTGCCGTCGAACTGGATCACCCCCGGCTCGCTGGAGGTCACCGCATCGTCGTCCATGAGTGCAATCTCCCCACGGGAACCAGCACCCAGCGTGTACCCGTCGCCCGTGCCGAGCGTTGCCACGATCGTCTCCGGCGGTTCCTCCGATGGATCGTTCAACGGAATGACCGGGACGAGGACGCTGTTCGTCCCCGCGGGCATTTCGATCACGTTCGTCGAGATGACATAATCCAAGCCAGACAGCGCCGTCCCGGAAAGCGCGACGTGGACGCGCAGCAGCGCCGTGGTCGCCCCGGTGCGGACCAGTTGAAACACCCCCGTATTCGGTCCCGATTCCGCAGCCGTGTTGTCCAGCGTCACCACCTCGACCACCGGCGGCTCGTTGTCCGCCACGATAACCACGGCCGACACCGGCACGCCCGTCACATACCCCGTCCCCGGCAGGACCGTGACCACCACGCTCTCCGGCCACTCCGGCACCTGATCATCGACCGGTTGCACCAGCACAAGCACCGACGCCACGCCCGCGGGCAGCGTCAAGTGGGTGCCGATGACCGAGTAGTCCGTGACCGGGGTCGCACTTCCCGAGACTCCGAGCGTCACCACTAGGGGGGCATTGGTGAGGCCCGTGCGCGAGACGACGAACTGCCCGGCGGCTCCGCCCTCGGTGGCAGTCCCCTCCGCGGCGACCACCGTCACCACCTGGGTATCGTTGTCGCCGATCGTGACCGAGTTCGAAATACTGAGTCCCAGCGAGTAGCCCTGCCCGGAAAGCAGGGTCAGCCCTACGGTCTCGGCAACCTCCACCAACGGGTCGTCGACCGGCACAATCTCTACCGGCACGCTGCGCACGCCCGCCGGAATCACCACCGAGCCGCCGAGCGCGACATAGTCCAGGCCGGGCGTGGCCGTTCCGTAAGTGGCAATCGACACGCTCATCGGCACATTGGTGTTGCCTGTTCGTGTGACGGCGAACGAGGCGGAATCGCCCCCTTCGACGGCCGAGCCGTCCAGCACCGCCACGGTCACCACGTTCTCGGCGACCGCCTCGACCGCGCGCCGCGCATTCACGCGACCATAGCCGTACTCGGCACTGACCATTCCCGGCGTGGGATTCGGTCCGATGAGATCCGCAGTCGCGCGGAGCGTGGCGTGGACCTGCTGCACGGTTAACTGCGGCGCGACCGATAGCATCAGCGCGCCAATGCCCGCCGCCAGCGGGGTGGCCGACGAAGTCCCGCCAAACTGGTGAGTATAATCGTTGGTGCTGTACCCGGTCGTCCCCACCGCGTCCAGGGTGGTGACCCCATTCCAGCCGCCATTGCTCGGCGCCACCACGTCGAGTTCGGGCCCGAACTGGCTCCAGTCAGCGCGCCGTTCGGCATCGGTGGATGCACCCACTGCGATCACGTCCGGGTGCCGCGCCGGGTAGGAGATCCCGATCGTCGCGATCGGATCGAGGCTGAAAAGGGGATACTCATAACGCACCGCGCCAAAACTGTCGTAGATCCGAACCAGCAGCCCATCATACCCACCCTCCGCCGAGAAATAGGATTGAAGCCTTAGTCGTTCCACCCCGGTCAGGGAAAGCGCCGGCGAGCGCAACTCACTCCACTGGCTGTTCCCGGTGGCCCCGGATTGCGCACTTCGCACGCCGCCGGTTGCGCGATAGGATCCGTTGCTCACCACCGACCAGCCGATGGCACCGGCACTCGCGTACGTGGACCACCCCGCCGGCGGAAAGGACCCTTCGAAATCCTGTCGCCCACCGGACCCGAGGGAGCTCGATACCGTCGTGTATCCATCGGCCCCCACGAGCCTCAGATTGTCGATCCTCACGAGGTCCTCACCGATGACGACCGAGTCGTCCTTCACGAATCGGAAACCCAGCGAGAACGTTCCCGGCCCGACGTTGACCCCCACCGGCAGGTCCAGGCCCGTGACGTACCAGTTGCTGCCCCGGTTCCCCGCGGCGAAGAACACGGGACACCCCTTTCCCTGCCTTCCGTTGGTCACGGCATCCGCGATCGCCGCGTTGATGAAGGCACTCTCGCTTCCCCCGCCCCAGCTGTTGCTGAGGACGTCCGCGAAGTCCGCGGCATAACTGATGGCGGCGCCGATCGCGGAATCCGAAGCCGCAACGCCGTAGTCATCGAACATTTTCACGGGAAGGACCACGCACTCACCAGCGATGCCCGCGGTGCGCAGACTGTTGTTCAAGCGCGCCGCGGCGACTCCGGCACAGGCTGTCCCGTGCGCCGAACCGAACATGGGGCGCACGGTGTTGTTGTTGTTCACGAAGTTCCACCCGGTCACGTCGTCGATCCGGCCGTTGCCGTCGTCGTCGATGCCATTCGTCTCGCGTCCGCCCCCGCTCTCGCCGGGGTTCCGGAAGATGTTGAGGTCGGGATGGGTGATATCGACGCCGTCGTCGATGACCGTCACCCGCAGGCGTTCGCCGGCGAGGCCGACGG
>CAZYJB010000447.1:0-4503 GCA_964647675.1 uncultured Verrucomicrobiota bacterium
GCTTCCGAGGCCGAAGTAGCCACTATCTTCTCCGGCGCCCTCGCTGGCGATGTCACTGGGACTCAGGGGGCGACCGTCGTGAGCAGGATCGGAACTCTCACGCCGGACGCCCTTGCTACAGTCGCCAACGCCGCGAATGCAGCCACTGGGCCCGGACCAGGGGGCGGGCATGCGGTTTTTCCGCCTGCACAGGCCTGATTAGGCCTTTTCCCTTCGGAGTGCGCGGCGGGGCCCTGGCGTCAAATCCCGTGTGTGCGCCAGGGCCCGCTCCCACCGGCGCCGGACTGTCTCCTGAAGAGCCTGACTCGACGTCTCAGATGGGCCACATGGCGGAGCCTCCACGATGGCGTGGCCCGGGCATACCGCGAGTGCGGGATGGCGAATCTGCCGAATCACCTATCCAACTCATGAAGACAAAATATACCACACTGTTAACCCTCGCTCTCGGCCTTCTGCTGTCCAACCCTGCAGCCGCAACGCCCCCGACCAACGCACGGGGACGCGCCCTCGGTCGCGTCGCATGGGGTGACACGATCAGCAAGCCCGGCACCTATCGGTTGACCGGCGATATCAGCGGCGACGGCACCGCGATCACGATCACGGCGGACCACGTGATTCTCGACCTCAATGGCCACACCATCACGGGAGACGGCCGGCACGTTTCCATTGCCGAGCTTGCGAGCACCGGCATCCTCGTCCAGGGGGCGTCCCACGTGCAGATCATGAAGGGCACGGTCACCGGATTCTCCTACGCGATCCGGTTGGAAGCGGTGCAGCACTCCCAGGTCAAGAACTGCCGAATCGTCGACAACTTCCGGGGCGTCTGGATAAGGAGCAACTCTCACGACAACCAGATCAAGGAGAACGAAGTGACTGGCCATCACTGCTGCGGGATCCGCATCGGACCCGAACTCACCGTGGACCCGGCGGACGGATCCAGCGGGAACTCGGTCAAGGACAACCATTGTTCCCACAACAATGACGGCATCATCGTCGTCAGCTGCCATTCGAACGAGATCAAAGAGAATCACCTCGAAGCCAATCTCGCTGGCATCAACCTTGTCGGCGATTCCAACGTGGTGAGCGAGAACCTCGCCGAGGCCAACATGATCGGCATCTTCATTCGGCGGGGAGCCGGCAACGTGGTCCGGGAAAACACCGCGAACAACAATACATACGACGGACCCTACGGAGGTTTGATCCACGCGGGCATTGTCCTGGGAGTGCCGGCCGGTTTTCCCGGAGGCCCCGCGTATGCCACCGGAACGCATGTCGTGGGGAATACGGCCGTTGGTCATGCGGGGCCGCCCCACCTCCGGTTTCAGACCGATGTCTTTGACAACAGCCTTTTTCCCTTCAATCCCGGTCACGTACCGACGTGCGAAAACACATGGGAGGAGAACGTCTTCGTGAAGGATAACGAAACCGGCGCGGACTTCGGTCCGGATGACGGCTGCATCCAGTAGTCCTCGCAGGCTACGACGAGCGGGCTTTGGTCCGAAAAGGTGCACGGCGGGCTTTGGCAATGGATCCTTCCTGGGTACGCCAAAGCCCGCCTTGCTCCGGTGACCCGGGAGGAGCACTGACCATGTCTTGCGTCCCGGCAGGACTTGTTCGCCCAAACCGCGGCGCCCTGCTCGATTCAACCTTTGCCCACGAGGGACAGTGATCAGCCATTTCGTCGCCACGGTTCCCGCGGTGAGCGGGGGTGATGCTGGCGGCCATTCCATCCCGGTCATTGCCTTCCCGGCGTGGGATCCGCCCCTGTTCTGGGCCGGAGCGACGCTCCTGGTCCTCAGCTTCGCTTCCATCGTCGCCTGGTTCGCCTGGCGGTCCCGCCACCTGGGCCGCCACTCGCGGGCGCCCGCCGACCTCATGCGCCAGTTTCTGGAGCGGGAGGAAGCCGAGCGGAAGCGGGTCGCCCACGCGATCCACGACGGAGTGGGGCACCAGCTCCTCGAGTTGAAGAACGCCGCCACGCGGGCCCTCGACGGTTCCGTCGGCGCTGCGGAGCTGCCGGCGCTGTTGGAAAGGATCTCAGCGCTGGCCTCGGCGGCATTGGAAAGCGCCCGGGATGTTGCCTACCGGTTGCGCCCCTTCGAACTGGACCAACTCGATCTCCGCACGGCGATCGAAGCCCTCGTGGGGAAAGTCTCACAAGGGACCGATCTGCGGGTATTCAAGGACCTCACCGGCGTGCCCCAACACTGGACTGCCACGCGTGATCTCCACCTGTTCCGGTTGGTGCAGGAAGGCCTCATCAACGTGATCCGCCATGCCGATGCCACCACCTTGCTGCTGGAGATCCGGCAGGAGGGTGACGCCCTGACGGTCAAGATCGAGGACGATGGGCGCGGGTTTGAGGTGGGCGCCGTGGGGCATGGACGCGGCGCCGGGATGGGCCTGGCCAGGATGGAGGAACACGCAAAAGCCCTGGGCGGCGAACTGGGAATATCCTCCGCCCCGGGTTCCGGCACGCGCCTGCGCGTAAAGACACCCCGATTGCAGTCCCCGGCCGGATGATCGCCGGACGTTTGGATGACGAAGGTCAACATCGGTTCGATGTCGCCTCGGGCTCCGCGAATCGGGAATCGCGAATGGGGTAGCCTGGAGGCGGTTTGCACTTTCGGGCAACGCAGCGATTGATCCCATTCCCGATTCGCTATTCGCCGCCGTCCCGTTCGCGAAGTCGTCCATCACCGAGCGGACCCATGGGGAGGCGTCGGATCGCCAACGCCCGGGCAAAGGCGAGGTCTCATCGACCCGGACGTGTTCCTCGCACCACTGCCAGGGTGGCCGTCGGTCGGCCGGTTGGCAGGCGCTGCAGAAGCCTTCGATGAACGGATGGCGAATTGTCTCCATACATAGTGCTGGAACGTCGCTCCCCAGAAACCTCCCGGACGCACCTCGAGGGGGTGCTCCATCCGCGGAAAGGAAATCCCTTGACCCTCACGTTACGGCAGGCCCGAGTGTAGTCGTGCAATTCGGCCACACTGTGTCGGTCGGAGGAAGAAACGAAGATGGCGTACTCGGTATCACAGCTTGCGAGAATCTCCGGAGTGACCGTCCGGACGCTTCATCATTACGATGAAGTCGGCCTCCTCAAGCCATCCTACTACGGCGAGAATGGGTACCGGTACTATGAGTACGAACAACTCATGAAACTCCAACAGATCCTCTTTTACAGAGAACTCGGGTTCGAGTTGGACCAGATACGGGTGATCATCGGGAGTGCGGGGTTCAACCCAATCAGCGCTCTGGAATCGCACCGAAGAGTTCTGAACAAAGAGCTGATACGGTTACGACAACTAATTGGAACTGTTAACAAGACCATAGCGCACATCAAAGGAGCGAAGAAGATGAATGATAACACCATATTCCACGGCTTCGACGAAGAGCAGCAGAAGAAGCACGAGCAGCAACTGGTTGATCGCTTCGGACCTGGCATGAAAGCCTCCATCGCCGAGTCTCATAAGAAAGTGAAGCGATGGACGACGAAGGATTGGCAGCGGTCCGGTGAGGTGTTCGCCGGTATCTGTCGAGACCTCGTGCAAGTGATGCAACGGAGACTCGGTCCAGATGCGCCGGCTACCCAAGTGGTCATACGTCGGCACTTTGAATGGCTGAAGCATTTCTGGACGCCAGGACGAGAATCGTACGAAGGGCACGGACAATTCATCATGGATTCGGATTTGCGACTCGCCTACGAGGCGCACCACTCCGAACTGCCTGAATTCGCCGCCGCAGCCATCAAGGTGTTTGCCCGGTCGGAACTGAGTTAGATGGTAGTCCTTCGTGCAAGCCGAACCACCACAGGGGCAGCACTCGAACCAGGGTCCCAGAATGGTTCGACCTTGGGGCCAGAGACTGCCCTCGACCTTTCGCCCGCGTTTCCGTGGCAGTCTTGCCTATCCGATGGGACACGAAAAAGCCCCTCTGGCTCGTCAGAGGGGCGTCGTGGCGCGGTGCGTGCCGGCTACTTCTTCGACGGGACGAGCTCGAACACCCGGGCGAAGAGCCGCACCCGGCCCGTGATTCGGCGCACGATCTTCGCGGCCCGCGGTTCAGTATTCCGGTTGCGCGGGTTGGGCACCAGCTTTTCGAGCGGCACCAGCTCATCGAAGGCGCAGTTGACGCCGGCCCGGTGGGCGAGTTGGCAGAGGGTTCCGGGGCCGGGTTTGGAACCGCGGCGCGTTTTTCTGGTTTTCGGTCGTTCATGCGCGCTGTCAGGGCTGACGCCATACCTCCACCCCACCGGGGGGACGAAGAAGACTCCTACCCCCCACCGGCCCGGGGCCGAGGCCGCCCGTCTCGCCTGTGAGAAGGCGGTTCTCGCCTGTCCTCGCGGGCAGGACGGCGAATCGCCGCCCGGAACGTTCGACACTGCGTCTCACTGCCAAAGCGCAGGACGTTCGAGGTGCCGGGTAGTGTGCGCTTATCCACAGGGCGCCAGAGGTCATACTTGTCGGTGCGTGCGTCATCGCTTTTACCCAAGGTCGGAGT
>CAZYJB010000448.1:0-4496 GCA_964647675.1 uncultured Verrucomicrobiota bacterium
CCGGCGAAGAACTCGAGCGGCTGCCGGCCGGGATGGCGGCCTGGGCGGAGCGACTGATCGAAGGCCGCGGGGATCTGGAGGTCTTGTGCGCGTATCCGGAGCCGGGCCGGGAGGGTGAAGGACATCCGGTGAAACGCTACGTCATCCTGGAGGGCGAGCGTTTTCGTGCGTGGGTCTTCGGCGACGGTCTGCGCCAGCCCACGCGGCGCGACATCCCCTTGCAGGGCCTGGTGCTGGGCGACCGGATGGTGGTGGAGAATCACTGGGAGGAGCCGGACGAGGCGCCTGCTCCCGCCACGGCGCTGATGAGGGCGGCGGCGGCCGGTGGGGAGGAGTCGCCGGTGCTGAAGCGGTTGCTCTTCATCCGCGTGGATTTCAGTGATCTCCCAGGCGAATCGATGAGTTCGAATCGCGCGGTGCAACTGGTGCGCGAACTGCACCGGTTCTACCTCGACAACTCCTATGGTCGCGCCGGGTACGCCGAGATCGGTCAAGGCTCGGCGGTGACCCCCGTCTTCCGGATGCCGCGCACAGCGGCGTCCTACGGCTCGGCCGACGATGCGGGCGACCTGCGCACCGATGCGCGGGCGGCGTCGCGGGCGGCGGGTTATGAGCTCACCGGGTTCGACCTCGACGTCACCTTCGTGGGCAGCGTGCCGGGATTCGGCTGGGCGGGCCTGGGGTTCGTCGGAGCACCCGGCGCGTGGGTGCGGGGCACCACCTCCACGGGAGTCACGGCGCACGAGCTGGGGCACAACTTCGGACTGAGCCACGCGAACTTCTGGGATACCGGCGGCGCGTCGACCGGCGGCGACGGCGTGAGTGTCGAGTACGGCGACAAGTTCGACACCATGGGGGCGGCGAACGCAGGCCGGTACCATTTCAACGCGCGATACAAGCGGCTGCTGGGGTGGCTGCGGGAAGGGGAGTACACGGTGGTCACGACCAACGGCGTCTATCGCCTGCACGCGCACGACCAGACCAACCGCGTCGTCGGGAGCCGTGGACTCCAGGTGTTCGCCAACGCGCGCACCAACTACTGGATTGAGCTGCGCCAGCAGTTCACCACCCTGCCCGCGATGATGAACGGCGTCGGGCTGCGGTGGTCCGGCCGCGGCAGCGAGTCGAGTGTGCTGCTTGACACCACGCCCGGCTCGTCCGGCGAGAAGGACGACGCGGCCCTGCAGGTGGGGCGGACTTTCTCGGACGTCCGGGCCGGGGTGCACGTGACTCCGCTGCGCAAAGGCGAGGGCAACCCGGCCTGGATGGAAGTCGCGGTCTTTCGTGGCGAGTTCCGCGACAACCGCATCCCCGTCCTGCGACTGCTGGCGGGTGCGACGCAAGGCGTTCCGGGCGCGGACGTGGCGTTCCAGCTCGAGGCGACCGACGCCGATGGCGACGAGCTGGCGTACGCGTGGGACTTCGGGGATGGCACACTCTCCACCAATGCGTCGCAGGTGGTGCACCGCTGGGTGTCCGCGGGGGATTACCGCGTGGTCGTGACGGCCAGTGACCTCCGCGGCGGGGTTGCCTATGCCGCGGTGGTGGTGCGCATTGGCACCCCGGCCACCTTCCGGGCGGAGGGCACCGTGACCGTGGAGGGCGAACCGGCGGCGGGAGTGCGGGTGACAGCCAGCCAGGGGCGGTCGACGATGACCGACTCGTCCGGACGATTCGCGCTGGTTGGACTGGCGCGCGGAACCTACACCCTGGCGGCGATCGCCGCCGACGGCACCCGCTTCGACCCCGTGCGATTCGCGAACCCCGTCGCGCTGACAGCCGACCGTGACGGACTGGATTTCTCGTATGCGGAGACCGGAGGGCAGCAGTCGGTCACGCTGGTCGCCTCGGGTTCGCAATGGAATTACTGGGATCGTGGAACGCTGCCAGGGGCGCTCTGGAAGGAGGTCGCCTTCGACGACAGCGCGTGGGAGACCGGGGCCGCCATCCTGGGCTATGGCGGTGACCGCGAGACAACCGTCATCGGGTACGGACCCAGCGCGTCGAGCAAGCATCTCACGGCCTGGTTCCGGAAGCCCTTCGAAGTGCGCGACCCCGCGGTGCTGCAACGGGCTACCCTGGGGCTCCTCCGCGACGACGGCGCGGTGGTTTACTTGAACGGAAGCGAACTTCTGCGTGACAACATGCCCGCGGGCACCGTGGCCCCGGGCACGACGGCGTCGGGGGCGGTGAATGGTGAGGGCGAGACGACTTACTACGAGTTCGAGGTCGATCCGACGCTGCTGCGCGCCGGCACCAATGTACTCGCCGTCGAGGTGCATCAATCCTCGGCCACGAGCTCGGACACGGCCTTCGATCTTCGGCTGACAGCGGAGACCAGCGCCGTGGGCGAGGGCGAGCTGCGACTGGTGCGACCGCTGCCGGGCACCGTGTATCCATCGCCGGCGCGCATCGTCGTGAGCGCCCTGGCCGGCCTTTCCGGGGGCGCATCCCCCAGCCGCGTGAGGTTCCTTGCCGACGGCGTCGAGCTGTTCTCATCGACCTCCGAGCCTTACATCCATACTTGGTTCCAGGCGCCGCTTGGGGAGCACGTCATGGAAGCCGTGGCCGAGTGGGCGGATGGACGCACCGCGACCTCGGAGGCCGTGACCGTCAGTGTCTCGGATCCCGATCTCGCGCCCTGGTTGATCCCGCGACGCAGTGTCTGGCGTTACCAGGATTCGGGCGTGGCGCCGGCGGCGGACTGGGCGTTGGTGTCGTTCGACGACGCTTTGTGGGGTGAGGGGCCGGCGCGGTTGGGTTACGGCGAGGACGGCGAGGCGACGCTGATCGACTGGGGCGATGACCCCATGCAACGTCGGGTCACGACTTGGTTTCGCCGCGCCTTCGAAGTGCGCGGCGTGGAAACCATCACCAACCTCATGATCCGTGTGCAGCGCGACGACGGCGTGCTGGTTCGTCTCAACGGCACCGAGGTGCTTCGGCTGGGACTGCGGTCCGGGGACCTGACACCCGCCGTGTTGGCGTCGACCGACATTCGGGACGAGGCGGAACAGTCGTTCGTGGAACGCGTCGTGCCGGTGTCGACCCTGGTGGAGGGACGGAACGTCGTTGCCGTCGAAGTGCACCAGGCTTCCTCGTCGAGCTCGGACCTGGGGTTCGATCTTGAACTTCAGGCGCGGCGCGATCGGGTTCCCGAGATTCCCGTCCTGACCGCACTGGTCGAGGCGTCGGGCGGATTGAAGGTGTCGTGGTCCGCGCGATTCCCGGCCCTTCGGCTGGAGTCCGCTCCGGTGCTGGGCGACGCCACGGCGTGGAGGGAGGTCGAGGGCAGCGCGGTGTTGTCCGGGGACCGGTACGCATGGCGCGGCGGATTGGGCGGAGAGCAGCGCTACTTCCGGTTGGCGGGAGGCACGCCGTGAGTGGTTCGGGGCCGGGGCGTCCCGGGATCAGCGCTGGTGCAGCGTGCGGAACACCGTTTCGCCGAGCGTATTGAGATCGACGGGCTTGGCGATGATCCCGCGCACGCCGGCAGCCGCGGCGGATTCCGCGGTGACCGCCCCGGTGAAGCCGGTGGCGAGGAGAACGGGGAGGTCGGGACGGATTTTCAGGGCCTCGCGCGACAAGCGAGTGCCGTCCATGCCGGGCATGGTGAGGTCGGTAATGAGGAGGTCGAATTGATCGGGGGCGGCGCGGAGCGCCTCGAGCGCGGATTCGGGCGAGTGGAACGGCGTCACGTGGTAGCCGCAGAATTCGAGGGCGCGTTTGCCCGCGCGGACGAGACCGGGCTCGTCGTCGACGAGCAGGATGCGTTCGCCGCGGCCGAGCGGGAGGGTGGAATTCAGCGATTCCTCGGGGGCAGGCGCGAGCGAGGCATTCGGGCTGGCCGGGAAATACACGTCGAAGGCGCTGCCCTCGCCGGGAGCCGTGGTCACCTCGAGGATGCCACGATGGTTGCGCACGATGCCATGGACCACCGCGAGGCCGAGGCCGGTGCCTTCACCGGGCGGTTTGGTGGTGTAAAACGGCTCGAAGATGCGATCGCGGACGTCAGGGGCCATGCCGCTGCCGGCGTCCCGCACACGCAGGCGCACGAACTCGGGGGCCGTGGATTCGAGCACGCGGAGCGTGTCGAGATGGCGTGGCGGCGGCGGTTGGGTGGTCACCTCGATGAGAAGACTTCCGCCGCGGTCGCGCATCGCGTAGGCCGCGTTGGTCGCGAGGTTCATGAGGAGCTGATGGACCTGCGTCGAATCCGCGGTAACGAGCGGGACGCGGTCCGGAATGGAGGTGATCAGCTCGATCTTGGGAGAGAGTCCGGCTCGAAGCATGCGGGCGACCTCACCGACGGCTTCCCCGAGGTCCATGGCACGTGGGACGCCTTCCTGGCGCCGGCTGAAGGCGAGGATCTGGCGCACGACTTCCTTGGCGCGGTGGCCCGCCTGGAGCACCTCGTCGAGGTAGCCGCGCACCTCCGGCGCACCGTCGCTGCCGAGGCGTGCGAGTTCGGCAAAACCGATGATGGATCCGAGGAT
>CAZYJB010000449.1:0-4494 GCA_964647675.1 uncultured Verrucomicrobiota bacterium
TCCTCGCGCGCCCCCAGGGAGCCACGCTTCCCCTGTCCCCCACGGAAGGCGTGATCACCATTCAGGATGATGATCCCGCTCCACGCATCCGCATCGAGGATCGCGAAGTCACGGAATGCACTGATGGCGCCGGTTCAGTGGTGCTGCGCATCACACTCTCCGCTCCAAGCGAACAGGAGGTCCGCGTTAACTACGGCACGTTCGACGGATCCGCCGCCGCCGGGGAGGACTACCAACCCGTTCGTGGCACGGTCGTCTTTCCGCCAGGAACCACGGTCTACGAAATCACGGTTCCCTTGGTGTGTGATGCGTCGGATGAGGCCTCCGAGAGTTTCGGCGTCGGACTCAGCGGGCCGGTGAACGGCTTCTTCGACGGGGATGGCCGCGGGCGAGTCACGGTCGTCGATGACGATCCTCCCGTCATCACGGTAGAGAATCTTGCCTCGGACGAGTGCGATGACGGGCTGACACCCTTCGTCTTCACTCTCCGACTTTCTTCCGCGGCGGCCGGGCCGGTCTCGGTGGAGTACACCACGGCAGACGGTTCCGCGACTGCAGGAAGCGACTACGCCACGGTTTCGGGCACGATAACACTCCCCGCCGGGGCGGTGTCCGGTGAGATTTCCATTCCCGTCCTCGGCGATACGCTGCCCGAGGGCCGCGAAGCCTTCGAACTTCGTCTGACCAATCCCCTGGGGGCCACGCTCGCGCGAAGCAACGTCCTGGCCACCATCCTCGACGACGATCAGCCACGAATCCGCGTCGCGGACGCTTCCGTGGTGGAAGGTCAGTCCGGGCGCCAGGCCGCGCGCCTCGAGTTCTCGCTCACTCGGACCTCACCGGTGCCGGTCGAAATCGGTTTCCGCACGGAAGCACTCCTGGGTACCGCGACGCCAGACCTCGACTACCTCGCCACCCGCGGCGTGGTGCGCTTCGCGCCCGGGGAGACCGCGGCCTTCGCCGAGATCACCATCCTCGGCGACACGCTGATCGAAACCAATGAAACGATCCGCATCACGCTCGACACGGCGGTCAACGCAGAGCCCATCGCTGGTGGAGCCGTCCTCACCATCGTCGATGATGACGGCGCCCCGGTGCTTACCGTCGCAGATCGCACGCTGGTCGAGCCTTCACCAGGTCCGCAACCCCTGGTCTTCTCCCTGCGCCTCTCAGCACCCAGTTCGGCCACGGTTCGTGTCGGCGTCCTGACGGCGGACGCCACGGCGCGTGCCGGTCAGGACTACGTCGCGCTTCGTCCCGCGGTGGTCGAATTCCTGCCGGGCATCACCAATCGTACGGTCTCGGTCACGGTCCTCCCCGATGACTCCTTCGAACCCGACGAATCGTTCCTCCTCATCCTGACCAACGTGGTCAATGCGGTTGTCGCGCGTCCGCAGGCCATCGGGTCGATTCAGAACGATGATCCTCCTTCGCTCCTGGGCATCGCGGGCGCGTCCCTGGTTGAGGGCCCGCAGGCTCGCGTGACCAATCTCGTCTTCCGGGTCACCCTGACCCCACCGTCAAGCGCCCCCGTCACCGTCGCCTTTGAAACGCTGCCGGTCACAGCCACTCCCGGCATCGACTTCATGCCGATCGCCGGCCGTCTCGAATTCTCCGCAGGCAGCGCTTCGGCCACCGTCTCGGTTGCAGTACTGGGCGATTCCGCCCCCGAGGACAACGAAACGCTGCGGGTTCGACTCTCGGACCCCGTGGGCGCCGCCCTCCAGACCGCCGAGGCGACCGGCACCCTCTTCGACGACGACGGCATTCCCCTCATCATCACCGGCGGCAGTGTCCGGGAAGGCGACTCCGGAACCACATCCATCGAATTCAGCGTGCGCCTCGAACGCGCCGCCTCCGAACTCGTCACGGTCGATTTCGCGACTGCGGACGGTTCGGCATCGGCCGGCCTCGACTATCGACCGGCGGCCGGACGCCTTTCGTTCCCGCCCGGTATCAGCGCTCAACCGCTGTCCATCGAAGTGCTCGGTGATGCATTGGACGAACCCAACGAATCATTCACCGTCCACCTATCCAACCCGGCGAACGCCATCATCGGCACGCCGAGCGCCACCGGCTCCATCCTCGACGACGATCCTCCCGTGATCTCCATCGAGGACGCCACGGTCGCCGCCAGCCAGACCGGCGCCGTCGACGCCCACTTCCGAGTGCTGCTCTCGAGTTTCACCTCGGAACCGGTGGTTCTCGAATACCGCACGTCCAACGGATCCGCCACCGCCGGCACAGACTACACCGAGGTGACCCGAGACTCCCTGCGGTTTGAACCGGGCGAGACCGAGAAACGCATCACCATCCAGGTGAAAGGCAACACGCTCGATGAAGCCACCGAGGTCTTCTTCGTGGATCTTCTGCCCCAACCAGCTCCCCTCGGAGCCCGACTCGGCCTGCGCAGCCGGGGCCGCGGCACCATTCTGAATCCCCTCGAATCCAACCGTCCCCCCGCCGTCACGCTCACCGCGCCCGAAATCGATCGGAGATTCCCGGTCCCGGCCCAGATCAGCCTCTCCGCCATTGCCTCAGATCCTGAAAACAGCCTGGTCGGCGTGGAGTTCTTCGCCGGTCTCATCAGCCTGGGCATGAACGCCACCCCGCCCTATGCCACGGTCTGGAGCAATGCTCCGGCCGGCCGCCATGTCCTGACGGCGCGTGCGCTTGACGCCGGCGGTCTGGCCGCAACCTCGGCGCCGGTTCGCATCGAGGTGTTCGTCCCCAACCAACCGCCCACCCTCGCCGAACTCGATCCGGCATCCACCTGGGAGGATCGTCCCACCTCGGCCCTGCCGGTCGTCATCGACGATTCCGCAACGCCCGCCGGTCTGCTGGAAATCGCGGCGACGTCCTCCATGACCGATCTGGTCGCGCCCTCGGGTTTGGTGATCGGCGGCTCCGGACGCGACCGCGCGCTGCGGGCGACTCCCCGACCGGACCAATTCGGCACCACCACGCTCACGCTCACCGTGCGCGACCCGGACGTAGCCACAGCGGTCCGCTCCTTCGTGCTGACGGTCGAACCGGTCAACGATGCGCCCACGCTGGTGCCCTTGCCGGACGTGCGGCTCCCGGAGGATTCCCCGGCCCGAACCATTCCCCTGACCGGCATCGGCTCGGGCGCGGCGAACGAGTCGCAGGTCCTCGTGATCTCGGCTTCCTCCAGCAATCCCTCGCTGGTCCCCACCCCGGTGGTGACTTACCTGTCCCCCGCCTCCACCGGCTCGCTCACCCTCCAGCCGCGTCCGGACTCCCAGGGTACGGCGATCATTTCCGTCACGGTCCGCGACGATGGCGGCACCGCACGGGGCGGCCGCGACACGATCACCCGCCAGTTCACGGTCACCGTCTCCGCGGTCAATGATCCCCCAACCATCGCCTGGCGAAGTCCGCCCGAAGGCGCGCGCTTCATGTTGGGAGCCGGCATCCCGCTCGCCGTGACCGCGCAGGATCCCGATGACGGCATCGCAATCGTGGAGTTCCTCGCCGGCGACCGCGTCCTCGCCCAGGTCTCCCAGCCTCCCTACGAATTCACCTGGACCGACGCAACCCCGGGAATTCACCGCATCACCTCCCGGGCTCGTGACCTCTCGGGGGCCACCACCGAAACGCCGCCAAGAACCGTCGAAGTCACCGAACCCGACCGCAATCTCACCGCCGGAGACATCCTGATCCTGCGCGACCGACCCGATCCCGAAGTTGATGCCATGAAGCGCATCCTCGAGGACTCCTCGCTTCGCATCGCCGACGCTGCCGATCGACATCTGCGACCGCCGGTGATCGTCATCGCCGCCCCTGAGAATCTCACCGCAGAGCGCCTGCTCGAATTCCGTCTCGTGATCTGGAACGATCTCGGCCTCGACGCACCGTCGCTGGGTGACCGCGAAATCGACCTCCTCTGGCAGGCTTGGCGCTTCGGTATTCCCATCTATCTGCTGGGCGAAAACCTCCCGCTCCCCGCCACCCGCCTCTCCGCGCTCGCGCGCGAACAATGGTACCAACTCTCCGGTCTCGCACCCGGCGACCCGATCGCCGAACCCGGCATCGTCGCAGCCGAGGAGCCCCGCGACCGGCCCAACGAACTCTTCCTCGGCTCCACCGAGGACACCGTCGGCATCGTGCTGCCCGATTTCGCCTACCCCAATCCCACACGCCCTGGTCGCCTCATCGGCGACGGCGAAATCCGTGCCACGCGGGGCGGCCTTCCCGTCCTGACCCGGTATCCCAGCTTTGAGAGCCCGTTCGACGACTCCGCCCGCCGCCTCGTCCAATCGTTCCGCGTCCTTCCCGACCTGCCGGACGGAGCCCTGGAACGCAGCATGCTCTTCCTCAACGGCGTGGTCTGGCTGCTCGGCGTGGACTGCGACAACTTCGCCGCCACCACGGACTGCGAACTTGTCGCCGCGGATCCCGCCACGCCGGATCCCTGCGCCCCAGTCACCTTCCGAACCGTCGTCTCCAACAACGGGCGCTGCCAGGTCCGCG
>CAZYJB010000450.1:0-4493 GCA_964647675.1 uncultured Verrucomicrobiota bacterium
GCGCATCCTCGTCGAGGATCACGAACAGCCCCGCCGGCGATGGCGCGACAATGTCCTCGGGACGCCCATACGTCCGCCACCGCTTGCCGAGGGTGTGCCCATGATTGTTATCGAGCCAGGGACCAGCAGTCGCCTGTCGACCTCTCGTTTGGTACGGATTGGTCCCGATCGCCTGACTCATCGACACCGAGCGGGCGGCCTGACTCATCCTCGCTCCGGCGGCGGAGGCTTGTGCCGGACCCGTGCGTTCATCGGCCGGACAGGCGAACACACGCACTCCAGCGTCCTCACCCACATAGGGTTAAAGGAGGGAACGCGCGGCATCAGCGAGTATCCTAGAGTCGAACTCCTGTGGCCCCCCGGGGCCTGCCTGACCCGGCACCCACGAAAACCCGGGATTCGTATTACCGTCGTCAGGACTGGGCGGGTACCAGCCGTTTTCCGTGCTGTAAATCGAGAGCGCCACCCCGAGGCGACGCAGATTGTCGAGGCATAGCGAGGTGCGTGCATGCTCGGCATTCCCCGCGGCGAGCGGCAGCGAGAGGGAAACCACCACGACACTTCCGGCGATCAAGACAAGGGCCTCCGCGCGCGCAAAACCACCGGCCGACGAGCTTCCCAGGGGATGAGTCATGGCTCACTCGGTATGCCACGCAGACAGAAACACAAGGGGTGAGTTGAACAGCACACCTTGCCAACCAGTGACTCTGTGCGATCGATACGCGCGCTTTCCCCTGAATCCAGGCACTCCATGCGAACTCCGGTCCGACATCGTCTTTTTCCTCACTGCCGCGTCCAATCTCGACCCCGCCGACTCCAATCAGGCGCCCGATCTCTACTCCGCGGCGCTCGGCGAATCAGCGGAGGGCTTCGTCGCCGTGCTCACGCGGATCGCCACGGGCGAGGTCACGCTCCTCGCGCCGGTGATCGTGGGCTTGCGTTACCGCGCCGAATACAAGGAGCGGATCGAGGACCCAGCCTGGATTCCGCTGGGCGCGGCACAGACCGCCTCCGGCGCGCAGGTGCAGTTCCATGATCTGCCCGCCGCCGCCACCGCGCAGCGCTTTTACCGCGTCGTGCGCGAAGAATGATCTTGCTCGGGGAACCGCAGACTTGTCGCGGGCTATCCTCGTCTCCCGCGGCCTCGTCAGGGCGACGACACCGGTTTTTCACGTCGTCGGGCTTGTCGCCGGCGAATGTGAACGCATTCTGAGCGCCCACCTCAAATCAACGACTCAACGTTTCCCCCATCATGGTGACCGGCATGAAAACGTCCCTTCGGTGCGCGCGCACGGCGCGGCTGCGAATCTCCATCCAACCGGCGTCTGTCGCCGCATTCCTCACGACGGCCCTTCCCCTGTTGGCGGCGCCGGCCGGACCCGCTCCCGTCATTCCAGAGGGCGGGGGCGCTCCCGGTGCGTTCCCCAACACGTCCGTCTCCGCGGTCAACGTCATCGCGAAAGGCAGCACCACCTTCAACAGCAGTGTCGAAGTCACGGGGTTGGACGGGCAGGGGCCCATCCCGTGGTCGGTGAATCGCTACAACCGCGGTGACCTCGCCTTGCGCCTGAGCCCGGGAGATCCCACCGCCGCGCTCGGCAATCTGAACCAGGGCTTCATCGAGTTCGGCGACAACGCCCCCGGCATCGCCGCCAGCCAGGCGTGGCGTCCCGCACCGCAGTTCGGCGTGGTTCTTCCCACCGCGCGCCAGAACGGACCCATCGACTGGAACGACGGCGAAGGTCCGCTGTTCCCGACGGTCGGCGTCTCCTGGGCGTCGTCCGGACCGGGTTACAGCATGGCGGACGGCTCGTTCGGCACCGGCAACCTGGACATCAACACCGGTCGCGCCGGCACCCACGCCTCGAGCCCGGAGGCCAACTTCGGCTTTTCCGCCTCATGGTTCCCCTACGACCAAGGCTGGCTGGGCGGCGACGTGGGCAGTCCGACCGCAGAGGGGGCGTCGGTCTGGGCCGGGGCGGGAGCGCACGCAGCGGGACTCTCGGCCGGCCTCGTGCGCTGGCCGCAGTTCCCCGCCGACAGCGGCACCTACGGCGGCCTCGCGGAACTGACGCTGCCCGGCGTGAACTCGCTCGAGGACGGCATGCTCTTCACCACCTCCACGGACGGCGGCAGCGACGTGAATGTCGTCGGTGTTTTGCCGAAGGACGACGGCCTCGGCTGGATCGTCACGGTGCGTGAGGATTCGGAGGTCACCTCCGAGACACTGGCCGCCGGCGGCCAATCCGAGTTCTCCTTCGTCTACGTGCCGTTCTCGGCGCAGCGGCTGGTCGGCGGCCACATCGTGGGCACCGACGGTTCCAAGCGGAAGGCGTCCGGCACGTTCACGGTTGCGCGCACTGGCGCGGGCACCTACGAACTGACCATCCCCGGCAAGACCGGCGAGGATGGCACACTGCTCCTGCAAGCCGCCGACTCGGAGTCGGGCACGTCCGTGACGCTCGCGACGCGCGCCTTCCTCTCCTACGAATTCCGCGACGGGAAGTTCATCGTCCAGGCACGACGCACCACCTCGGACACCGAGACCGCGCTGGTCGACACGAGCTTCTACGTGGCGTGGATCGACTTTCAGGAACCGCTCGCCCCGCCCGCGGGTCCGCGCTTCCGCGGTCGCGATGCGGTAGTGGTCTCCACCGGCGAAGGCGTGGTCGCGAAGGAATCCGCCGTCGCCGCGCGCTCCGACGCCGCCGAAGTGCTGGTCACCTACATCGACTCCACCAACGTGGGCGGATTCATCGATCCGATCACGCAGCAGCCCGCCGCGATGGCGCTCGTGGGACGCTACTACGACGCCACCACGCTCGCACCGATCGGCGAGCCGTTCAGCATCCTCGGCGTGCCTTCCGGCACGCTCAGCCGCACCGACGTGAAGTACAACCCGGTGTCCAAGCAGTACGTCGTAGTGGCCAACGGACGCGCCTACAACGCCGGTGGCTTCGATGTCGCGCTCATGGCGCTGGTGAAGAACGCGACCGATGCCGGCGCGGGTGATCCGCTGGTCAAGGCCTGGGTGCACGACACCGATACCGACCAGTCCTATGACGACGTCGCGGTCGCCGTCAGCAGCAAGAGCGGCAACATCATGCTCGCCGCCGAGCGCAAGTTTGCCGGCGAAGGCGAGGGCACCATCGGCGCACTCTACGATCGCAACGGCACGCTCCTCACGCCGCCCATGACGCGTCTCGACCTGTTGCAACAGGTGGGCGATGAAGATGATCCGGACGTCATCTATCTGCCCGGACGCGACGCGTTCCTGTACCTGTCGAACACGGACAATTCGAACGGATCCACCGGCACGCTCGGCAATCGCGTGGTGGGTTCGATCGTGGACGCCGCACCCGACGCGACGGGCAAGCTCGTCGCGCGCGCGGAGCAACCGCTCGGCGACGGCGAACCCGCGGGTCGCGCCGAAGGTCACCCCGCCTCGATCGAGAACCCGTTCAACGGCCAGCTCATCACGGCTTACGACTCCGGCAACGGCACCGCCGCCGGCGATCTCTCGTTCTTCAACCTCGGCACGGCGCCGTCGTACACGTTCACGCCCGCGCAACCTGAGGTGCCCTACCTCAACGGCTCCGCCGGCAACCCGCTCAACCATCAGCATCCTCAGCTCGCGGCGGATCCGACCTCCGGCGTGATCCTCCTCGGGTTCAACGCCGCCGGCAGCACCATCGGCATCCCGGACGGCTATGCGTTCATCGCCCTGGGTCCGGACGGCAAACCGCTGCCCAGTCAGCTCGGTGCACCCTACGTGCTCGCCGATTCGCCGGGCGGACTCGGCACGACGGTGAACTTCCACAACATCACCTACTCGCCCGCCGCGGATACGTTCCTCGCTGCGTTCACGAGCACTCCGGGCGTGACCTATCTTGCCGCGTTGCAGGTCACCTCCTCGCACCTCGCGCAGGAGACCTCGCCCACGCTCACGATCGGGCGCTCAGGCGCCAGCCTCGTGCTCTCGTGGCCGGCTGCCTCGACGGGTTACCGTATCGAATCGTCGGCCGCGCTCGCACCCGCCGCCTGGCAGGCGAGCGGACTCACCACGACCGTCGAAGGCGACCTCAACAAGGCGACGGTCACGCCCGGCGCGGGCACGCTGTTCTACCGGCTCGCCAAGTGAGCTTGGAGTGAAGGCGCTCGCCCGAAGAATCCCCGGATAGCCAACCACGAAGGCCCGAAGAGCACGAAGCAGAGAGGTTGGGAACGGCACGGGTGTCGATGTCTCGAAAGCGGACTCGCACCTCAGTTTTCCTCCCTCCTCTTCGTGTTCTTCTCGTCTTCGTGGTGAGCTCCCAAAGCATACGGTCGCCGAGACGGTCAGCGGTGACCGGGGAGTCCGATTTGAACCATGAAGCTCACGAAGGACACGAAGGGGATCCAATCGGGAGCGGGACCTTACTTCGCGGCTTCGCGATCTGCGCGTGAGGTCAATCTCTGCCCTTCAACGGCATCGTTCCGGCGGAGCCCGTCTG
>CAZYJB010000451.1:0-4491 GCA_964647675.1 uncultured Verrucomicrobiota bacterium
CGACTCGCGTTTGGTCCGCCACCGCCGAACCCGGGCAGCGGAGTCGGTGTTTCGAGCCTGTGGCAATGGGATCTCTCGGGCCTCGGCGCCGAGTATTTCGTGATCCAGTTCGGCGCCGCCGAGATCAACCTGAGCCTCGATGCCGCCACGCTGGACGTGCAACTGGTGCCGGAGCCCGGTGCCGGTGCGTTGCTCGGCCTCGGCGCGCTGGCCCTGATGCTGATGCGACGGTCGCGCCGTTGACGACAACCGCGCGGGCGGTCCCGTGACCCAGCCGCGGCTCAACGGGACCGCGGCCCGCGTCCCCGTCCCACGTCCGACAGGCTATGGCAGCGCTCCTTCGAGCAGCGACCGCTCGCGTCGTCCGGGCATTGGCCGGTGCCTTGGCGGTGTCGCTGGGCCTGACCTCGACGGTCTCGCGCGCGGGTGAATTCGCGCTGAACGTCGCGCGGCCCACGCTCGATCGCTGGATGTACCCGTTCAACTTCCAGCCCGGCGTGCGTGTGGTCGCGCCCACCTACGGCTCGTTCGATCCGCGCTTCGACACGCGCGACGCGCAGTTTCTCCTCGGCTGGGACACCGCCGTCCTGGTGGCCACCAACGCCGGTCCGTCGCGGTATCTGCTGCGGTCGGCCACCGTGATCCTCACCTCGGTCGCTCCCCTCCCGCCCGTGCGCGCGTTCGTGTACGATCCCACCCACGACGCGTACTTCACCTACGTCACCAATCTGCCCAATTCGACGCCGGATGCCGATCCCGGGCGGCCGGTGGAATTGTTCGGGGCGGGCTTTCGCGGTGGCTTCGATGCCGAGTCGTTCAAGGAGGATTCCGCCTACGGTCCGCTCGGCCCGATCTCGAGCGGCAACGTCTCCATCGTGACGCGCAATGTCTTCGCCGCCATGCACGGCGAGGCGGGCGGGCTGATCGACATCGCCAACAACGTCGGGCAACTCAACACCAACTGGACCGCTGAACCCTTCGAGGTGCGTCCGTGGGCCGTTGGTGCCACCACGCAGGTGCAGCCCGGTGGCGAAGTGCCGGATGGCACCCCCATCCGCTTCGAGGTCGATTTCCAGGATCCCCTCGTGCGCGGCTATTTCCAGACCGCGCTGGACATGGGCCGGCTGAGGCTTGTGGTCAGTTCGCTCTCGCCGGCCGGCCAAAGCACGCCCGGTGGCACCGGCGCGGGTGGCGGTGGCGCCTATCCATGGTGGTCGACCAAGGAGAACCTGCTCTACGCCGCACCGCGTCTCGAGCTTTCCGGAACCGTCGTCGGACCGGACGACACCGATGCCGACGGTCTGCCCGACGACTGGGAGCTGTTCTGGTGGGCCGACCTCGCGCCAGCGGCGGCGGCCGACGAAGATCTCGACGGCGCGTCCAACCTCGTGGAGTGGCTGGCGGGCACTGACCCGCGCCGCGGTGACTCGGTGCTGCGCATCCTCGACGCGACGCGAGATGGGGAGGGGTTTGCCACGCTGCGATTCACCTTCGCCGCCTCCCACGAGTACGTCGTGGAGGGGAGCGCTGATCTTGTGTCCTGGGTGGTTTTGCCCGGTCCCATCACCTATCCGGAAACCGGCGTGGCACGCTGGCGCGCTGACACGGCGGTGGCCGGCACCCAGATGATGCGCGTGCGCGCCGCGGCGCGTTGACCTGGGAGGTGCCGAGGGCTGCTCGCTTGCGGTTTGCCACGCGGGTGGATGGCGCGACACCCTCGACGCAATGCCGGCGGATTCTCCCTCCCTCCAATCCCTGATCTCGCTGCCCCCGCGGATGGTGCGCGATTTCGCGTCGCTCACCGGGCGCGCGGTGCCGGACTGGTTCGCCGGACATGATCCCATCGGACGCCCGCTCGGCTCGGGAGGGGGTACCGCCCACCTGCTCGTGGAAGCCTGGCGCGGCACGAGCGCCGGGCAGGCCTTCGAGGAATGGCTTGGCGCTCAGCGCCGACTGGTCCTCCACGCCGGCGGACAAAGCCGACGGCTCCCGGCCTACTCGGCCACTGGCAAGATCCTCATGCCCATCCCGGTCTTCCGCTGGGCGCGCGGACAGCGACTGGACCAGGCGCTGCTGGATGTGCAGCACCCGGATTACGTCCGTGTCCTGCGTCACGCGCCCGAAGGATTCGGGACCATGGTGGCCAGCGGCGACGTCCTCCTGCGCTTCGAGCCGGATCTTCCGCCCTTCCCATCGGTCGATGTCCTGGGTCTTGGGATGTGGACGACCCCCGAAACGGCGCAGGGTTTCGGCGTCTTCTTCGTGCGTCGCCGGGAGGCGGACCGCCTCGCGTTCTTTCTCCAGAAGCCGTCGCCGGAACGCATCCGGGCCCTCGCCCTCGACCACCTCTTCCTGGTCGACACGGGCATGTGGCTGCTGAGCGAACGGGCCGTCCACGCGCTCCTGCGCCGTTGCGGCTGGAATCGTGAGCGCCAGGCCTTCGACGGCGACGGTGCGCGGGCCTTCGAACTCTACGCGGAACTCGGCCTCGGGCTCGGCGATGAACCCACCCAGCCCTGCCGCGAATTCGAAGGCCTCACCAGCGCCGTGGTGCCTCTCGCGAGTGCGGAGTTCCACCACTTCGGCACCAGCCGGCAGATGATCGAATCCATCTCGCGCCTGCAGAACCGCGAACTCGACCAGCGCCGCCTCGGCGCCGCCGGTGCGGCGGCCCATCCGGACCAGCACGTCCAGAACGCGCAGATCGCCGTCGCGCTCGATCGCCAGACCAACCGCACGCTGTGGATCGAGAACAGCCATCTCG
The DNA here is from genome assembly GCA_964647675.1 of uncultured Verrucomicrobiota bacterium. Classification (GTDB taxonomy): domain Bacteria; phylum Verrucomicrobiota; class Verrucomicrobiia; order Limisphaerales; family CAIMTB01; genus CAIMTB01. The sequence continues at coordinate 2,765 of CAZYJB010000451.1, forward strand.
GACCGAAGTGGGCCTTGTCGCGCGAGCACGTGCTGACCGGCATTCCAGCGAACGACTGGTCCGTGCGCCTCGAACCAGGCGTCTGCCTGGACTTCGTGCCCTTGATCGGTGCCGATGCCGAATTCGCGGTGCGCGCCTACGGCATCGATGACGCGTTCGCCGGTGGGATGGCGAATCCCGCGACGCTCTGGCTGGGTCGGCCGGCACGGGAATGGTTCGATGTTCGCGGCCTCGACATGACCGCCGTGCTCGGCCGCGCGATCGACGACCTTCAAGGGGCACCCCTGTTCCCGGTGCTTCCCCTCGAGTCCATCGATGGCGCTTTTCTCGAGTGGCTCACGTCCGCGAATCCCGGGAAGAATGACGGGCTGGCACGCCGTTGGGTCGAGGCCCCACGGCGTTCGGCTCGCGAACTTCAGAACGAAGTCGACCTCGCCCGATTGCACTCCCAGCGCGACCGCCTGCGCGAACGCTCCCTGCCGTTGCTGATCGAACACCGGCACTGGTCGGTCTTCCATCGTCTCGACCTCGATCACACGGCGCGTCTGTTCGCGTCGCTGCACGCGGAGCTTCCGGCCGACGAGGTGTCCCGCGAACCGCTCGATCGCGTGCACGAGGCCATGTTTCGCGCCGCCGTCCTGCGTCTGCGCGGTCAGAAGGACTGGGAACGCGAGGAGGCGCGCGCCTTCGGAATCCTGCGCGAGGTCATCGTCGGCGCCGCGCACCTGGCGCCCGTGCTGCCACGCGCCAGTATCGTCGAGGACCAGATCGTCTGGGCGCGCAGTCCGGTGCGATTCGACCTCGCCGGCGGATGGACCGACACGCCGCCGTATTGCCTGGAGCATGGCGGACAGGTGGTGAACGTGGCCGTCGACCTCAATGGACAGCCGCCCATGCAGGTGTTCGTCCGACTTTCCGCGGAGCCACGAATCGTCCTGCGTTCCATCGATCTGGGATCTGAGTTGGTGGTGCGCACGCACGCCGAGCTCGATGATTTCGCATCGCCGGACCGACCCTTCGCCCTCGCCAAGGCGGCGTGTGCGCTGGCGGGATTCCTGCCGCGGTTCAACGCCACCGGCGGTCTCCCCACGTTGCGCGAACAACTCGAGCACTTCGGCGCCGGCCTCGAGCTTTCCCTCCTCTCGGCCGTTCCCAAGGGCTCCGGACTTGGGACCAGCAGCATCCTCGCCGCCACGGTTCTGGCGGCCTTGAGCGAAGTGTGCGGTCTGGGCTGGGATCAGCCTGCGCTGTCCGCGCGCACGCTGGCCCTCGAACAGTTGATCGGCACCGGCGGCGGCTGGCAGGACCAGGCGGGCGGACTCTACGGCGGACTCAAGCTCATCGAGACCCAGCCCGGCCTGCACCAGGTGCCCCACGTGCGCTGGCTGCCCGATCGACTCGTCGGCCCCGAATTCGCGAACCGTCGCATCCTTCTCTACTACACCGGCCTCACGCGCCTCGCGAAAAGCATCCTCGCCGAGATCGTACGCGGGATCTTCCTCAACTCACCAAACCACCTCGCCACGCTCCAGGAAATCGCCGCCAGCGCGCCCTCGACCGCGCTGGCGCTCGAATGCTGCGATTACGCAGGACTCGCCACGGCCATCCGCCGCACCTGGCGGCTGAAGCAGGATCTGGACGCCGGGACGAACCCGCCCGCGGTCCATACGATCCTCGAATCCGTCGCCGACGATCTCGTGGCCGCGACGCTGCCCGGCGCAGGCGGC
>CAZYJB010000452.1:0-4470 GCA_964647675.1 uncultured Verrucomicrobiota bacterium
ATTTCTTCTGGAGCATTTTCTACGGCAAGAAGGTGACCTCCGACAATCCGTGGGAGTCCACCACGCTGGAGTGGCAGACGCCGACGCCGCCGCCCCACGGCAATTTCGATAAAACCATCCGCGTCTACCGCGGCCCCTACGAGTACAGCGTCCCGGGAGCGAAGCAGGACTACCTCCCGCAGAATGAACCGGCCCGGAACTGATTCCGCGCCCCGACCGATCCGATCCCTTTCGATCCCGATCCTTCCATGGACATTCCCTACACAGTGTTGCCGCGCCGGGACACCGGCCTCTACAACGCGAAGCTGGGCATTTGGCTGTTCCTGGCGTCCGAAGTCATGCTCTTCGGTGCGCTGTTCTCGGCCTACATCCTCCTTCGTGTTGGATCCTACCCGGGCGTCTGGCCGCACGGAATTCTCAACGTGCCCATCGGCACACTGAATACCCTGGTCCTGATCTGCTCATCGGTGACCGTGGTGCTGGCCTGGGCCGCACTCAAGGCGAACGACTTTGCAAAGTACCGGAAGATCCAGCTGATCACCGTCCTCTGCGCCCTGGCTTTCGTGTGTGTGAAGAGCTACGAGTACTACGACAAATTCACGCACTACGAGGTGGTCATGAAGGATGGCCGCGTCATCGACGGCCATCTTGTCGCGAAGGAGGGCGGCGGCCAGGTGGTCGACGGAAAGAAGCAGCCGCCCGAGTTCATCGTCCTGGACGGCGTGGAGTTCCCCGCGGAGATGAAGGCGGCGGGCATGGCCAAGGTGCCGCTGCTGGAGAAGCTCGAGAAGACCTCCGGCCATCACCCGGAGCACAAGGAGTTCCGCATTGCCTGGGCCGACACCAAGCGGGTGCAGAACTACGGGCCCTGGCACAACACGTATCTCGCGATCTATTTCACGCTCACCGCCCTGCATGCGCTCCACGTCATCGGCGGCGCCGCGGTGATCTTCTGGATCTGGGGTCCCGGCGCGGCCATGTGGAAAACGGACCCGGAGCGGTACACCAACCGTGTCGAGGTCTCCGGCCTTTTCTGGCACTTCGTCGACCTCGTCTGGATCTTCCTCTTTCCCATCCTGTACCTCCTCTAAGGCAAGGCAACATGAGCAGCAAACCCGACGCCCACGAAGGCGACCATGGCATCAAGGGATACCTCCTGGTGTTCTTCGGCCTCATCATCGGCACCATCATCACCGTTGCGGCGTGGAAGGTGCATCTTCCCACCCTCTTCCTCACGGTCCTCGTGGCGCTGGTCATCGCGACCGTCAAGGCCGGCATGGTGGCCGCTTGGTTCATGCACCTGGCGCACGAACAACGGATGATCTACGCCATTCTCGGCCTGACTTTTTTCTTTTTCCTGGGCATGATGCTCCTGACGGTCTGGGCGCACGGTGATATTCCCAATATCGATCTGCCCTGACCGGGAGGAGTCCCAAGAAAGGAGCAATGCCATGTCCCTGAAATCATTCCATGTCGTATTCATCGGTTCCGCCTTCCTCCTCGCGGTCTTCCTCGGGGTGTGGTGGATCAAGGAGTATTTCGTGAGGACCCATCAGGTCATCGACCTGGCCCTCGGCGCGGCGGCGATCGCCGGGGCCGTGGGGTTGGTTGTCTACGGGCGCTATTTCGCGCGCAAGCTCAAGAACATCGACTACCTCTGAAACCCCATATGAAGAGAATCTCCGCAGCCTCCGGGGCCTGCCTGACCGCGGTGCTGCTGCTCGCACCCCGGGCCGCCGAGGCCTGTGCGGTGTGCTTCGGCAAGACCGATTCCCCCCTGGGGAAGGGCTTGCACTGGGGTGTGTTCGCACTGCTGGCCTGCATCTTCGCCATGCTGGCGGCGTTTGGCGTCTTCGCGGTCTACCTGGTTCGCCGCGGCGCCACCATGGAACGCGAGGAAGTCGCGGAAGGAACGGCGAATACGGCTCAATCGCGGGGATTCTGATTTGCCAACATGATGGAGAAAATATTGCAACTGCCGATCGTGGCCTCCGAACACGGGCGCGCCGTCGATCAGTTCATCGTCCTGGTGCACTGGCTGATGGCGCCGCTGTTCGTCGGGTGGCTGCTCTTCTTCTTTTACACCCTCTGGCGCTTCCGCTCGTCGCGCAACCGCGCGGCCGACTACCATGGGGTGAAGGGACATGCCTCGACCTGGCTCGAACTCGGTGTCATCGCTTTCGAAGGCGTCCTGCTCATCGGCTTCGGGATCCCGCTCTGGGCCCAGGCCGTGGATGATTTCCCGCCGGAGAAGGAATCCACGGTCATGCGAGTGGTCGCCGAACAGTTCGGCTGGAACTACATCCTGCCGGGCAAAGACGGCAAATTCGGCCCCCAGGATCTCGCGCTCATCGCGGCCGACAACCCCTTCGGATTTGATAAGTCCAAGGACGAGACGAAGGACAACATCATCTCCCTCAACGAGGTGCATGTCCCGGTCAACAAACCGGTGATCATGAATTTCTCGTCCAAGGATGTGATCCATTCCTTCAAGGTCGTGCCCCTGCGCGTCACTCAGGACTGCATCCCCGGCCTGAACATCCCGCAGCACTTCGTGCCAACCCGCGAGGGGAAGTTCCAGGTCATCTGCGCCCAGTTGTGCGGCAACGGCCATGCCGCCATGGCGGCCGGCTTGGTGATCGTCGAGTCCCAGGAGGCGTTCGACGCCTGGATGGCCGCGAAGGCTGCCGGGGGCGGGCCCGCCACCTCGTTCGAATAGGCCAGGCAACGCTGCGGTGCCTGCGGTGCCTGCCGTCCGCCCGGGGGTCGATCCCATCCGGGCGCACCGTTTGTTTTCGTGATGAGCGTGACCCCACCCGGAGGACTCCAGCCCACAGGTCGACCGGCCTCGGGCCCGGACGACTCCGTGCGCATGCTTCGACGACTCGCGTGGTCGGGCGCGCTGTTGTGCGCCCTCATGGCGACCCTGGTGGTCTGGGAGTACCGCAAGAAGATCCGCACGCCCCCGCTGCCCGTGATCCGCGAGGTCGGCGCGTTCTCCGTCACCAACCAGACTGGCCTCGGGCTCGCCTCCGAAGCGCTGCGCGGACGCCCCTGGGCGATCAACCTGATCTTCACGCGCTGCCCGGGACCTTGCGCCCAGTTGACCCGGGTGATGGCGACCGTACAGCGGGGCCTGCCCGAAGGATCCCGCGCCGGATTGATCTCGGTGACTTCGGATCCGGAATTCGATTCTCCCGCCGTGCTGGCGGCCTACGCGGCGAAGTTCGGAGCGGATCCCGCACGCTGGCAATTCGTCACCGGCACCAAACCCGCCCTGCGCCGGCTGGCGACCGAGCAGCTCGCGCTCGTGCTGCAGGAGAAATCCGAGGCGGACCGCACGTCACCCGACGACCTCTTCCTCCACAGTACGCTGATCGTTCTGATGGATGGGAAGGGCCGGCTGCGCGCCGTGGTTGAAGGACTGGAGCCGGGGGCCGCCGACCGGGTCCTCGACCTGCTTCGCCGGTTGGAAGGGGAGGAGTAACCCCCGTGGAAGTTCGTGATCTGCCAGCCCTGAATGCCGCGCTCAACGGCCTCGCCACGGTGCTCCTGGTCCTCGGATTGTACTTCATCCGGACGGGCCGGCGCGTGGCACATCAGCGCTGCATGGTGTCCGCCTTCGTGACGTCCTGCGTCTTCCTCGTTTTCTACGTGCTTCACAAGGTGCTGATGAAAGGGGTGCATACGCGCCTTGGAGCCGAAGGACTGCTGCTGAACGCCTATTACGTCATGCTCGCGAGCCACATCCTGCTCGCCATGGCGATTGTGCCACTCGCCCTCGTGACGCTTTCCCGTGCGCTGCGGGAGCGGTTTGATGCGCACCGCCGGATCGCGCGCTGGACCTGGCCACTCTGGATGTATGTGTCCGTCACGGGCGTGCTGATCTACTTCATGCTCTACCACTGGTTCCCGCCGGCTCCTCCGGTGTGACCACGTTCGACACCTCTCCCGCGCAGAATCGGACCACCGGCGGGATTTGTCTGGAACGCCATGCGGGGGTGCGCAACAAATGCCTTTCGACGCCATGCCTGAGCAGATCGTCATCCTCGATTTCGGTTCCCAGTACACCCAGGTCATCGCGCGGCGCATCCGCGAATGCCAAGTCTACTCGACGATTCTTCCCTTCGACACGCCGGCTGCCGAGATCGCGGCACTGAAGCCGCGCGGGCTCATCCTCTCCGGCGGCCCAGCGAGTGTGTATTCCAAGGGAGCGCCGCTGCCTGATCGCGCGATCTTTGGCCTGGACGTGCCGGTTCTGGGCATCTGCTACGGGGTGCAGGTGCTGGCCCATTTTCTCGGCGGAAAGGTGGAACGTGGCCAGAAACGCGAGTTCGGCCGCGGCACCCTTCAGGTCCTCGACGCAGAGAGCCCGCTCTTCGCGGGATTGCCTCGGGAACTCCAGGTCTGGAATTCCCACGGCGACAAGCTGACCCGTCTGCCCACGGGGTTTGCCGCCGTCGCGCGGAC
>CAZYJB010000453.1:0-4468 GCA_964647675.1 uncultured Verrucomicrobiota bacterium
GACTGGCGCTATGCGGCCACCTCGGTGGTGGCGGGCGTGGCGACCTTCTGGTGTGTGCGGCATATCACGCCGCTGCTCAAGTATCTCGAGCTGGCGGATGCTTTCGCACTGGCGCTGTTCACCGCGGTGGGGGCGGGCAAGAGCCTCGCGCACGGGGCGGACGGCTTCATCGCGGTGATCCTGGGGACGGTGACCGGCGTGGCGGGCGGCGTGTTGCGCGATGTCCTGCTGGCGCAACTGCCGCTCGTGTTCCGGCCCGAGATCAAGCTGTACGCCACCGCCGCGCTGGTGGGTGCCACGGCGCATGTGGTGGCGCAGCGTTTCGCACCGGACTCGGAAGCGCCCATGCTGGCGGGCGTGGCGACCACCCTCATCATGCGCCTCGCGGCCATCCGGTGGTCGCTCGTTTTGCCCGTATTCGGCACCGGGGACGATGCGGAGCGCCCGCCGAACGGAGGGGCGTGACGCTGCGGACGCGGTCCCGCCGCGCGACGCAACAACAGGTTGTCAGGGATCGGGCCCTGCGACAGGGTGCGAGGCAACCCCAGCGCTTCCCATGTTCTATGCCGTCCATGTCCCGGGTCCACCGCTCCGGGCGCACGTCGAGCGGCTCTGGTATTATGCCGGACTGGAGGTCGACCACCCGCGCGAGCGGGTACTCCCGGAGGGCACGGTCGAGTGGATCATCAATCTCCAGGATGCGCCTCGCTACCTTTTCGACGACGAGCGCGGGGTCCGCGGCACCGCGTTCCGGCGCGGCTGGATTTCCGGTCCGCAGTCACGCTACCTGGTGATCGATGCGCTGCGGGGTGCTTCGATGATCGGGGTGCATTTCCACCCTGGCGGCGCGGCGGCGTTCCTTGGATTGCCGGCGCACGAGGTGGCGGACCGGGTCGTGGAGATGGACGCGATCTGGGGGTTGGAGGCGGTGGAACTTCGTGAGGTGCTGCTGGAGGCGCCGTCGGCGGCCGCGAAGTTTGCCGCGCTCGAGGCGTTCCTGATGAACCGATGGAGGCCATCGGCGCCCCTTCGGAACCCGGTGCGGTATGTCTTGAACCGGCTGATCGAAGATCCCCAAGCCTCTGCCATCGCGGATCTCGCGCGCGAGGTGGGATGGAGCCACAAACATTTGATCGAGAAGTTCCGATGCGAAGTCGGACTCGGTCCGAAGCGCCTGTGTCGCATCCTTCGATTCCAACAGGTCCTGCAATGCGTGGAGCGGGGCGGCCGGATTGCATGGGCGGAGATTGCGGTCAGTTGCGGCTATTTCGATCAGGCGCATTTCATCCGTGAGTTCCATGCGTTCTCCGGGTTGAACCCCAGGCGTTACCTCTGCGAGCGAGGCGAGCACCTGAACTACGTTCCGATCCGGTGAATTTCCTACAATCACGACGCGCGCGGTCGGTGGTAGATCACGGGTGGCACCGGAACCGGTGCCCTTCGCGAACTCAAAACCCTCCATCCCGTCCGAACCGACCATGAAAAATCCGATCACCGATTCCGCCCGTGCGCTCGTGGGCACCCGACTTCGCGCCCTCCTCGTGCTGGGCTGTGTTCTCGCCACGTCCAGCGGGGTACTGACCGCCGCGGAGACAGGGACACTGCATGAGAAGATCGAAGCGCTGCGGCCGTTCCTGGGCCGCACCTGGCGCGGAGAGTTCAAGAACTCGACGCCCGAGAGGCCGCAGATCGACATTTCTCGCTGGGAGCGAGCCCTGAACGGGCAGGCGGTCAGGATTCTGCATTCCATCAACGACGGCGTGTACGGCGGGGAGTCGCTCGTGATTTGGGACGCGGCGAAGAAGCAGCTGGTCTATTACTACTTCACGACCGCGGGCTTCTACACCACGGGAACGATGACGGTGGAAGGGCGGAAGATCACGAGCCGCGAAGTGGTCACGGGATCGGCGGAGGGCGTCACCGAGGTGAAGGCGACGTCCGAGATCCTGCCGGACGGATCGCTTCAGACTCGGTCGCAGTACCTGAAGATGGGTGAGTGGGTGCCCGGGCACGAGGTGCTGTACCGCGAGGTCGCGGAGGCGAAAGTGGTCTTTAAGTAGGCTGCGCGAGTGGCCCGCGCGAGGGTTTCGGTTGAGGCGCGAAAGCGGGGCCTGCTAGCGTTCGCGCCCCATGGATGGCGAACGCTGGGACAGTTGGCTGGAGCGGAGCATCGTGGCCCTGGTCGGGGCGGCGCTGGGCGTCGGCATCCTGGCGTTCGGCGGCGTTCGCGTGGCGGAGTTCCTGTGGGTTCAGGGGCTGGTGCTGGCGGCGCTGGTCGTCTGGGGGGTGCGGTTGGCGACCGTGCGATCCCATCGAGTGCTCTGGCCGCCCGTGGCGTGGGGCGTGGTGCTGGCGGTGGGCTGGGCGGCGTGGCGCACGCACGAGGCGGAACTGGCGTACACGGCCTGGGGGGAGTGGATGCGGATTGCCACTTACGCGGCGTTGTTTTTTGTGGTGTTGAACAACCTGCACGGGCAGGACACCGCCCAGGGCATCGCGTGGGGGCTGATCGTTCTGGCGAGCCTGCTTTGCTTTTACGGGGCCTGGCAGTTCGCCATGTCGGACAACACGGTGTGGGGCCTTGGGCGCAGCCCGAACTTCATCCGGCGCGCGGGGGGATCGTATGCGAATCCCAACCATTTTGCGGCCCTGCTCGAATTGCTGATCCCGGTCGGTGTCGCGACGGTGCTGGTGGGGCGCGTGAAGCCGCTGGCGCGGATCCTCCTTGGGTATTGTGTGCTGGTGCTGTTGGTGGGTGTGGCCTTGAGCTTCTCGCGCGGCGGCTGGCTGGGGCTGGCGGTGGGGCTCCTGGTCGTGATCCTGCCGCTGGTCTCGAACCGCGACTACCGCTGGCCTGCCGCGATCTGTCTGGCGATCCTGCTGGTGGGTGGCTCGGTGCTGGTCTTCAAGAACCCCTTTATGCGCGAGCGGCTGCAGCAGTCGCACGACCTGAATCCCGAGGCGCGCAATTCGCGCCCGCACATCTGGCGGGCCGCGTGGGGGATGTGGCAGGACCACCGGGTGTACGGCGTTGGCCCCGCGCACTTCAGCGAACGCTTCAAGCAATACCGCACCTGGCAGGCCCACGGGGAGCCGGAGCGCGCGCACAATGACTACCTGGACGCCCTGGCCGACTGGGGCGCGGCCGGCGTGGCGGTCGCGGTGGTGCCCTGGGTGCTGCTGGGCTACGGCGTGCTGCGCACCTTGCGACAGGTGCGGCGTGATCCTGGCGACATCGAGGTGAAGCGCAGCAGCCGTTACGCCTTCGTGCTCGGCGCCACCGGCGGCCTCCTCGCGCTGCTGGTGCATTCCGTGGTCGATTTCAATCTCCACATTCCAGGCAACGCGCTGGTCGTCGTGGCCTGGATGGCGCTGCTGGCCGGCTACAGCCGCTACGCCACCGATGACTGGTGGCTCTCCTCGCGGCGACCGTGGAAGTTTGCGGTTCTGCTGCTGGTGGGATTGCCGCTGGCCGGGGTGCTGGGCTACGACCTGAAAAGACGCTGGCCGGAGACGCAGCATTTCCAGCGCGCGCTGCACGCCCCTGCGGCGTCCGACCTGCAACTGGCCGAGCTGAAGGCGGCCTGGGACATCGACCCGCGCAATCCGTGGACGGCCTATCACCTCGGCGAGGCGCATCGGCTGCGCAGCTTCACGGGCGTGAAGGGCTATGAGCAGGACGCGCGCGAGGCGCTGGTGTGGTTCGATCGCGCGGCGGCCTTGAATCCGTACCAGCCGGCGTTCCGCTCCCGCGCAGGCATGTGCTACGCGTGGCTGGGCGAGCACGAACCGGCTGCGGCGAAGTTCCGCGCGGCGCACGAGATCGATCCCCAGGGCCGCATTACCAGTTTTTACCTCGGCTGGCATGCCTTCCAGGTGGGCGACCTGGTGGCAGCGCGCGAATGGTTCACCAAGGCGGTGACCCAGGGCTGGCCCCAATACCAGCCGGCGCTGGATTACCTCCGCATCGTGAACGAACGGCTCGCGGCGGGGGCTGGAACCGGCGCAACGCCGTCCCCGCCCACTCCTCCTACTACGCTGCCCGGCAAGCCGTGATGAAGGATCGGATCACTTCGAGTTCCTCGTCGCCGGCGATGGTGTGGTCCTTGGCGAACTCCTTCCACTGGATGTTGGCACCCGCAGCGCGCAGGAACTGCATCTGACCGCGCACCGGTTCGACGGGGATGAGCGGGTCGTGGGTGCCGTGCGTGACGAGGAAACGCTGCTGGCGCGCCACCGGGGAGAAGGCGCGCACCAGGCGTTGTGGCTCGTGGGCGTAGCCGCTGATGCCGATGCAGCCGGCGAGCAGTTCAGGGTATTGGAGCCCGACCTCGAGGGTCATGAGACAACCCTGGGAGAAGCCGAACAGAAATGTCTGCGCGGCAGGGAATCCCTCCTGCTTCAGGCGACCGAGGGTCTCGAAAAGCAGGTCGCGACTGCGCTGCACCCCCGGCCCGGGATTCCCACC